>NZ_CAXYKL010000198.1:0-2608 GCF_964277725.1 uncultured Novosphingobium sp.
TGTCATCGTGGACCAGCTTGAAGTTGCCTTGCCAGCCGCCCTGCTTGCCGTTGAAGTCCCAAGCCCGGGCCTTCTGGCGCACTGCCGAAAGGTAAAAGCTTGTGCCTTTGCCCATGTCGCCGCTGTCAAAGCGCACGAAGGTGCGCGAGGCATCATAACTGCCCAGCGTCTGGTTAACTTCGAGGCCCAGCTTCGCGCGCGGATCGCTGGAGAAAGTCTCCACCGCGCCGCCCAGGTTGCTGGTGGAAGCGACCCGCAACTCGCCCGCGCCGGTGCTGACGCTCACGCGCCCGACGTTTTCGGAAATTACCGCGCGCGATGGCGAAAGGCCGTTATAATTGCCGTAGTTCTGATCGCCCAGCGGCACGCCGTCCAGCGTGTAGCCCAGCTGCCCTGCGCTGAAGCCGTGGATGAAGAGCGAGGCGTTCTGCTCGTTGTTACCCCAGGGGTCGGCGGTGATATAGGCAACGCCAGGCAGCGTCTGGATGGCCTTAAGCGGGCTGATGCCAGGGAGGATCTTCTGGATCTCGTCCGCCGCGATCGTGGTGGTCGATCGTGAGCGATTGCCGGTGACGATGATCTGGCCCGCGACGTCATCACCCGTAGTGGCATCGGCCGGCTCAGCCGTATCCTGTGCGAAGGCCGGTACGCTCAGGCCCAGGACGGACGTAGCGCTCAACAGCAATGCTGCGTGTGCGATACGGCTTAGTTTTTGAGAATGCGACATTATTTCCCCCGCTGAACGCGTGCCTGCTGGCAGTGCGAAGCGGCGGTTAGAGACGGGAGATGGCAAAGATATTGCGGATTGATGCCGCTTCCGTGACAGCGCGTTGCATCACCGAAACGGCGGTCCGGTAAAATACGATGCAGGCGCGCCGGCCTTGGTGTATATGCTGCTTTTATGACAGTGCGCGCAGAACCCTTGCCCTTCTGTCCAACGCTGGGCAGAGGCGCTCCCATAATACGGGTTGGCGCGAGAATATGACGACTTCCATTCGCAGGGGCCTCTACCGAACCGTCGTGCCCGGGATCGGCGAATGCGCGCGCGTGGATATGCGGGCAGGCGATGCCGCGCCTTACCTGGAGCGGGATATGTATCGCCTCCTAGGTTTCGCCCCGCCTTTCGAGGAATTGGCCTTCAAGGAAAAGCCGGCGCCCGAACGGTAAGCGGCGCGCCCGCGCGGGTTGACGCGACGCGGGCAACAGGATTGAACCGTCCGCGTGAATGATACCCCATCCCCTACCCCGCCGGAAAAAGCCGAAACCGCGAAAGAAGCCGCTGCCGTCCGGCGGCGCTGGATCACCTTGGCCGAAGTGCTGACCGTGATCGCCGTCGTCATTTCCGCGCTGACCTTGTGGAACAACTGGAGCGAGCGCCGGGAAACCGAGGCGAGCGAAGCCGCACAATCCCGCCGTGCCTCTTCCCGCGCGGCAACCCTGGTCCTGTCCGTGGCGGAGGCGCGGGACGATCGGCTGACGTTGAAGGCCGTTTCGGATGAACAGTCCGTCCAAAGCCGGACGATCGCCTTCCCATCCGATCTGGCCGTCTCCCCGGCAACCACCACGGGCGAGCCCAGGATCGAGGCCGGCTGGTTTCAGGACGCGCTGAAGAAAGCGCGCGAAAAGGCGGGCCTGCCGGACGACAGCAGGAGCGACGAGCGCCTGCCCGTCATGATCACCACACGCTTCATCGTCGATGGTGAGGCGCATGAAGATCGCGCGATCTACGACATCGGCTATAGTGTGGCCGGACGCTGGCTCGCCGGACATTCGGTGACGTTGCGCGGGATTTCACTGGCGCAGCGTGTCTCCAAGGCGAACGCGCAGGTTAAGCTGGACGCTCGCTGGCGCGCTCTATTGCCACCCGCGAAGGCCAAATAACGATGGGATGAGGCGCGTGGGACATATTGTCCCACCTCCTCGGCTTATGTTGACTTGTGAACATACCCGGCAGAGATGCCAATGACGGGCGTGCCCATGCCCGACCATGACAAGGACGCGTTCGGCCATGCCCGAAGACAAAGCCGACAAATATGCCGCCGCCCGATGGATTTTCCATTGCGGCTGGCGCGGCCTGTGTCCGCGCTGCGGCAAAGGCGCGATGTTTCGCAAGTGGTTGAAATTGAACGATCAGTGTCCGACTTGTGGCCTGAATTACAGCTTCGCCGCGCCCGACGATGGCCCGGCGTTTTTCTCGCTATGCATCATCGCGTTTCCGCTGATCTTTTTCGTGGTGTGGCTGCAAGTCAGGTATGAGCCACCCTTCTGGGTGCACCTGATCACATCGTTTCCGCTGCTAGGTTTCGGATGCATTCTGCCGCTGCGGCCCTTGAAGGGATGGCTCGTCGCCTCTCAATTCGTCAACAAGGCGCAGGAGGCCGGTACGGACAAGCTATGGAACCAGTTACGCGGAGGCAAAGGCAACTGGCTGGACCAGGAACCCCGCGATCCGCGCTGAATTCGCCTCCTCAAGCGGTCGCACGCTTCTCGATCATCGGGCCGGGCAAATAGGCCAGGAGTTTCCTGTCCAGCTTCGCCTGAGCCATCGACACGACATCGGCACGCGGCAGAGTTGCCACGGCTGCTGCCTCGGCCATCTCGCGGTGGG
>NZ_CAXYKL010000199.1:0-9823 GCF_964277725.1 uncultured Novosphingobium sp.
TCGGCCACGAGGCCCCATTGGCGAATACTGTTCACGCTGCCCGCCCTAGCACCGTCACATCAAAGGTAAAATGCCCGGTGTTGAGGAATGGCGTCAGCCTAAGGAAGAAAGATCAATCAAGTTCGCGTAGCCACTGCGCGATCATCGCCTGCCCCGCCGCGACCGCGCCCGGCCCCAGACGATCATGATCGGCGCGCAGGCTGGCTTCGTCTCCGCCCGCCTCCACCACGGCCCCGGGCCATTGTGCCAGCCAATCGTCAAAGCGCGGATCCAGTCCCATCTCGGCATGGAACTGCAGCGCCAGGATATTTCGCCCTCGGCGGAAAGCCTGGTGATCGTAGACATGGCTGGACGCCAGCAGTTCGACATCGGCGGGAAGCGTGAAGGTATCGCCGTGCCAGTGCAGCACCGGCACATCGATCAGGTGACGCAGTGGCCCGTCCTGCGCAGAGGCACGAATTGTCACAGGATGAAAGCCCACTTCCTTGGCCGGCCCGGCATAGACCTGCGCCCCCAGCGCCGCCGCGATCATCTGCGCACCAAAGCAGACGCCCAGGGTGGGGCGCCCTGCTTCCAGTCGCTGCGCTAGCTTCTGGAGCTGGATGGTGATCCAGGGATAGCTATCCTGCTCATAAACGCCCATCGGGCCACCCATCATGATGAGCAGATCATACCGGCACAGGTCGAGATCGGGAAACGCGGGGTCCGCCACGTCGATGCGATCGACCTGATAGCCCGCCGCCTCGATAGGTTCGCGATAGGCGGCAACACCCTCGTAGGGCACGTGACGGATGATGAGCGCGGTCTTTGCCATAAGCCGGCATCATGAAAGAACGCGCCAGCCGGTTCAAGCGGAGGATGTCTTCCCCCGCCAGACATGCCCTCACTTGACCAATGCGGCAAATACGCCGATAAACGATTAATGAGATTGACTCGCATTATCTAATGAGTGCATTTTTTCTGCAGGAGGTTCGAGGATCGAAGCATGATGAGTGATCGCAAGCTTGCGCTGGCTGCCCATGCCCCTTCCACGCTGAGCGTGGAGGAAGTCACGCGGGTGCATCATTGGAACGACCACCTTTTCAGCTTCGCGATCTCTCGCCCGCCATCCTTCCGTTTCCGCTCTGGCGAATTCGTGATGATCGGGCTGCCTGGCGATGGTCGGCCGCTGCTGCGCGCCTATTCGATCGCCAGTCCCTCGTGGGCGGAGGAACTGGAGTTCCTATCGATCAAGGTCCCCGATGGGCCGCTGACATCGCGCCTGCAGCAGGTGGAGCCCGGCGATCCGGTGTTCCTGGGCCGCAAACCTACCGGCACGCTGGTCGCCGATGCGCTGCTGCCGGGGCGCAGGTTGTTCCTTTTCTCCACCGGCACCGGGCTGGCCCCGTTCCTGTCCCTTGCTCGCGATCCCGACATCTACGAACGGTTCGGCCAGATCGTGATCGTCCACTGCGTACGCTCCGCCGACGATCTGGCCTATCGCGGCGAATTGGAGAGTCATCTGGCGGACGATCCTCTGGTGCAGGAGCAGGCCCTGCTGCAACTCACCTATGTGCCCACGGTGACGCGGCAGGCGTTTCACACCATCGGCCGGATCGGCACGCTGATCGACAGCGGACGACTGTTCCAGGGCCTGGGCGGTGAGCGGCGGCTCGACCCGATGACTGACCGGGTGATGCTGTGCGGCAGCATGGAAATGATCCGCGACTTGACTGCGATGCTGGTCGACACCGGCTTTCGCGAGGGGGCCAACGCCCATCCCGGTGACTTCGTGATCGAACGCGCATTCGTAGGGTGATCGTTTTTTCGCAGGACTATGCCACCCAACCCCGCCCCGTCGGCTTGGAGCCTACTTCTCCCGCATTGCCTCGTTCGCCTTATTGATCGGCTTCATCAAGTATTGCAGCACGGTCTTGCTGCCGGTCTTGATCTCAACGGTCGAAACCATGCCGGGCATGATCGCGTATTCCCGTCCGTTCTTGGCATGCAGCGTCGACCGGTTGGTGCGCACGTAGACGCGATAATACACTTGATCGCGGTGCACCTCGTCCTGCAGCGTGTCGGGTGAAATGCGATCCACGGTCCCGGCCAAGGTGCCGTAGATCGAAGGATCGTAGGCCGTGATCTTTACGGTCGCGGGTTGGCCGGGCCGCAGGAAGGCGATGTCGCGCGGCGACATGCGCGTCTCGATCAGCAGGTTCTTTTCCAGCGGCACGATCTCCATCAGCGAACCGCCCGGCTGGATCACGCCGCCAATCGTGGTGACTTCCAGGTTCTTGACGATGCCGCGCACCGGACTGGCCAGCGTTGTGCGGTCCAGCTGATCGCGCCGCCCGCCCACGACTTGCACCACCTGGTCCAGCTCGGCCTTTGCTTTTGCATAGTCGTTGCTGGCATCGATGACGTATTGGTTGCGCAGGGAATCCAGCTTGGCCTGAATCTCGTTCTCTTGCCGGCGCAGCTGGATGATCTCCACCTGGTTCGCCGCGCCCAGTTCCACCAGAGGCTCCGTCATCGCCAGTTGCCGCCGCGTAAGGGCCAGCGATTCACGCATGCTGGCGGTGGCGACCTGCAGGTTTTGACGGCGCGATCGCATCAGCTCCATCTCGCGCCCGACGAGGCCAGGCATTTCGCGCACTGCAGGCGAAAACTGCGGGGTGCCACCGTTGATCTCTGCCTCCAGCCGGGCGGCGGTTGCCTCCAGTGAGCGGGCCTTGGCCTCCGCCTCGCCCAGCATCGAGCTGAACCTGGCCCGGTCCAGCGTCGCCAGCTTCTGCCCGGGGCGGACGATATCGCCTTCGCGCACGAAGATGCCGTTGACGATGCCGCCTTCCAGGCTTTGGATAATCTGCGACCGGGAAGGCGGCGTTACCTTGCCGCTGCCCACCGCCACTTCGTCCAGCACGCCGAAGTAGCTCCACACCAGGAAGGCGAGGATGCCGACGGACAGGATCGGGATGATGCGCAGGCGGCCAAAGGTCTTGACCCAGCGGCTATCATCCCCGGTGAGCAGAGCATCCAGCAGTCCGACCGAGCGCGTCGCGGGTGATACCGTGCTCATGCCCGCTTCTCCTGCACCGGCGTAGGTCCGGACAAGGCCCGCATGACCTGCTCCTTGGGTCCGTCCAGGGCGATCCGCCCCTTGTCGATCACGACGATGCGGTCGACCAGTTCCAGAAGGCCCGGGCGATTGGTGGTGACCACCAGCGTGCGCTTGCCCAGCCAGTTGCCCAGATTGGCGACCAGCGACCTTTCGCTAATATCATCCAGCGGGGCCGAAGGCTCATCCAGCAGCAGGACGTTGCCGTTGCGCAGCAACGCGCGCGCCAGCAGCAGTGTCTGGCGCTGGCCACCCGAAAGCCCCACACCGCCTTCCTGCAGCAGCAAGTCCATGCCTTGCGGCTGGCTTTGCACCAGGCCCAACCCGCCAGTGACCGCCAGCGCGTGCAGGATCTGCTCGTCGCTGACACCGGGGGAGCCGATCGTCAGGTTTTCGCGCACGGTGCCCAGGAACAGCTGCGCACCCTGCCCCAGGTATGCCGTGTCCCGCCGCACATCGAGCGGGTTGATCAACGACAGGCTGGTGCCATCCAACAGCAGTTCGCCGGACGTCGGCAGCGACAGGCCGGACAGCAGCCTGAGCAGCGTGGACTTGCCCGCGCCGATCCGTCCCAGCAGCGCCACCCGCTCACCGGCGCGGATCGACAGCCGCTCCAGCTTCAGAGCCAGCGGCGCTTCCTCGTCATAGGAATACGTGAGGTCCTTGATCTCGTAATTGCCGCTGAGCGCCGCGCGGCGCAGCATCCCGCGCTCGGGGTCGTGATCGACCGGCTTACCGAACAAGTCGTTCAGGCCGGTGAGGGCGATCTTGGCGTTCTGCCATCGCGTGAAGATGCTGCCGAACGGCACGAACAGCACCAGCGCGCGGCTTGTCAGGATGGAGCAGGCGATCAGCGCTCCCATTGTCATGTTGCCGTCCATCACCTGGAACGCCCCGGCGACCACCACGGCGGTGTAGGCCAGTTGCTGCAAGGTCTGGGTCCAATTGACGAACAATGCCGAGAAGAAGCGCTGCTCAGCACCGACGCGGCTTCCGGCCAGCGTCAGCCGTTCCCACAGCGACTGGAAGCGCGCCTCGGACTGCGAAGCCTTGATCTCGTCAATGCGCTCGATCGATTCCACCAGGATTGCGTTGCGCAGCGCACCCTCGCGCATGCCCTCGGTAGCGAGGCGGGCCAGCGGGCGCTGCAGGATCAGACCGGGCAGCAGGATCAGCAGCGCGGCCACGATGAGCACCCAGGTGAGCGATCCGGCCAGGAAGGCGAAAAGCACCAGGAACAGCACGATGAACGGCAGATCGATGAGCGCGCCGATTGTTGTGGACGTCAGCATCTCGCGGATCTGCTCGATATCGCGCAATTGCGATATCAGCGCCCCGGTAGATCGGGGCCGCGCATCGTTGCGGACGTCCAGCGCGCGGGCAAAGACGCGGGAGGAAATTTCCAGATCGGCGCGGCGGCCGATGCGGTCCACCAATTGCACCCGCGCGGTGCGCAGCGTCAATTCAAGGAACAGCGCCATGCCCGTACCCAGTGCCAGCACCCACAGCGTGGGCACCGATTGCGCGGGCACCACGCGGTCCCACACCTGCATCGCGAACAGCGAGGTGGCGAATGTCAGCAGGTTGCCGAAGACGGACCCCAGCATGATTTCGCCATAGCCGCGCCGATCCGCCATGATGATGTCCCACAGCCATGAGCGCGTGGGCGCACGCAGGAATTCATCCAGGCGGGCGTCACGCGATCGGGTGGACATCGGCTCCACCAGGGCAACCCGGCCAGTGGTCCGCTGCCGAAAGGCGTCCAGCGCGATCTCCACCGGACTGTCAGCGCCCAGACCCGCCATCGTGGCGCGTACGCTGTCGGCATCGCGGGCATGAACGATGGCTGCGCCGCCTTCCAGCTCGAACACCGCCGGCAGCATCAGTTCGGGAACCTCGTCGATCGCCAGCCGCACGATCTGGACCTCCAGCCCGGACAGCCGGGCCGCATTGATCAGCGCCTTGTCGCGGTCCTGCCCCTCCGACCAATAAAGCCGCGCATCCAATTCCTGCGCGCCGACCGGCACGCCCTTCAGCGCGCCCAGGCTAGCGACAGCGGCGATCCAACCAGTCTGTTGCGCGGTAGGGGCGAAAACGGTCGCGGTATCGTCAGCCATCGATTTCGTCTTCCGTTAGCAATCGTGCGGGCAAGCCTAGGGAGGGTCGCAACCGGCCACACAAATTCTCGAACCGCACGCGGGCGGACATCACGTCGTAATCAGCACCGATCCGGGCGCTGGCGGCACGATAGACCTCAAGCTGAGTGTTCAGCAGTTCCGTCAGCGTGCGCTTGCCCAGCTTGTATTCCTCGAAGAAGATCTTGCTGGCAGTGATGGCCTGCTCTTCCTGTCGGGAGTACGCAGAGATGCGTTGCTGGCCGGCGCGGATTTCCTGGCGGGCCGAAAGCGCCTTGCCACGCGCGTCCAGAACGGTGGTGTCATGGACCGCCGCCGCCGCGCGGCGATCCTCCTGCGCGGCTTCGACCAGATAGCGGCTGCTGCGGCGATAGAGGTCTCCGCTGACAGTCACCATCGCGTTGAAGGCGTTGTCGCGCGTGTTATAGGTGTAGTTGTTGCGAGTGTAGCCCATTTGCAGGCCCAGCCGGGGATAGCGCTCCGCCTTGGCTTGTCCGATCTTGGAAGTGGCGGCTTTCTCTGCCTCCTGCGCTGCCAGAACGGAGGGCAGTCTCTCATAATCCGGCTCCTCATCGCCGGTCTCGAACCGGGAGATCAGCGGCTTGGGATCGTCATAAGCCTGCGGTAGCGCGCCGATAAGGTTCAACAGGCGCGATTGCGCCACGGTGTAGGCAGTCTCCGCCTGGATCGCCTCACCCCTGGCGGACTCCACCCGGACATCGGCCAGCATCAGATCGGACTTGTCCGAAACCCCGGCGTTGACGCGGGCACCGATCAGGAAGCGCAAGTGATCCAGCTCCGCCACCTGGTTCGCCGCGGCGGTGGAGAGCAGTTCGAAGCGCTTCACTTCCAGGAATGCCAGCGCGCTTTGTTCGGCCAGCTGATCGGCCACGCTTTCCAATTCGTATCCACGCTGACGCGTGGTGGACCGCGCCGCGCCGATCTCTCCCTTGGAGCGGCCAAAGTCCCACACCTGCTGTTGCAGGAAAACGCTGGGGCCCGCCATGTTCTGGTTCAGGGCGGAGTTGTTGCGGCTGGAGAACATGTTGGGGCCCAGGTTCGCCTGATAGCCGGCCTGCGGCATCCACACGGACCGGGCCGCGCCCAGATCCGCCTTGCCACGCGCCAGGGCCGCGTTGGCGCGCGCGATCTCAGGATGGCGGGACAATGTTCGGACAACTGCGTCTGCCAGGTCGATCCGGCCGATACGGGGGTCCCCCGGCCGCACGATATCGCCGGAGATCGTGGGCGGAGCGACCGCTGCCGGTTGCTCTTGCGCATGCGCTGTCGCCACAAGCACTCCCGGGGCGACGATTATCGCCACCGGGCCCCTCCACCATCGCAACGCCATTCACTCCCCGATTTTTACGGCGTCTTTTGTTGTCTCGCGTAGTGCTGCCGGTCAGACGACCGCCAGCACCGCGTGATCTACGTAGATGTCCGTCGTGCCCAGAACGTAGTGGTTGTACGCCTCTCCATTGATCAGCGACTGGCCCTGCAGCACGGCCCCCGTCATCGTCACAGTATCGTTGCCGTCACCGTTGATGGTCAGGGTTTGATTGGCATCCGTGGCCCGCAGGACACCCGCCTCGGTCAAGGTGATCTGGCGGCCGGCATCGCCGGTGCCCAGATCGATCGCCTCGATGTTGCGGATGTTGCTCACAAGGTCGAGGTTGAGCACCGGGCCTGTTCCGGTGTCGATCAGCAATGTGTCCGTTCCGGTTCCACCGTCGATCAAAACATCGTTGCTATCGTACACCAGGGTATCATTTCCGGCACCGCCGTTGAGGGTATCGGCTCCCGCACCGCCCCGCAGGAAGTCGTTGCCGTCACCACCGTTCAGCGTGTCGTTCCCGCCATGGCCATAGAGTCTGTCGTTCCCGATGGTGCCGTTCAGCGTATTGGCACCAGCA
Source organism: uncultured Novosphingobium sp. (assembly GCF_964277725.1). Classification (NCBI taxonomy): domain Bacteria; kingdom Pseudomonadati; phylum Pseudomonadota; class Alphaproteobacteria; order Sphingomonadales; family Sphingomonadaceae; genus Novosphingobium; species uncultured Novosphingobium sp. The sequence continues at coordinate 7,149 of NZ_CAXYKL010000199.1, forward strand.
TCACCTTCGAAAAGGTTCGGCGAGCCGCTGGAATTCAGCAAGCTGAGATCGAGCAACGTACCGGTGAGCGAAGTGCTGGTTAGATTGGTGGTGTCGGTCGCTGAAATCGAGGTCGAGTTGAGGACATCGAGGCTGGCGAGCGGCAGGTTCTGCTGGAAATGCACCGTCGCCAGCAGCTCGTTTGCGGCCAGGTTGTCGATCGGGCCGCCGTTGATGGCGCTGATCGTCAACGTGGAAGTCGGAGCGACAAGGCCCAGGACACCGGCGTTGTTGGTGATGGCGATCTGCAGGCCCAGTTCCGCCGCCACCACCGCGGAAGCGGTCAGCGTGTAGGCCCCCAAGCCCAAGCCCAGCGCCGGGGCATAGCGGACCTGCAACGACCGGAGGTTGTTGTTGGGATCCACCGCTGTCAGCGATTGAGTGCTGAGATCGATCAGATTGAGCGCTTCCACACCCACCAGACCCAGCAGCGAGGTTCCGCTCGCCTGAACCAGTGGAGCCTGCTGCGTGATCGCGGTGATCGCCAGGGACTGGCTGGCAGTGCTGCCGATATTGCCCGCCGTATCGATCAGCCGTGCACCCACGGTATGGCTGCCCACCGAAAGGTTGCCAGCACCGTAGAACCAGCTTGTACCCGAAACCGTGGCATTCACCCAGGTTCCGCCGTCGATCTGGACCTGCAGCTGCTCCCCGGCGCCCAGCCCCGCGCCCAGCGTGCCGCTGATGATCGGGCTGGTATCCTGCGTGCTCCAATCACCCACCGCGCCCGTGTCCGTGGTCAGGGTGGTAATTGCGATACCCTGCGCAGGCGCGACCGTATCCAGCAGCAGCCCATAGGCATTGGATGGCAGGCTGGCATTGCCGGCCGGATCGACGGTGGTGGCGGTGAAGCTGTGCGCACCGGCGGCGATGGCCGTTGCCGGGGTGAAGCTCCATGCGCCCAGGGCATTGCTGGTGGTGCTGCCGATGACCAGGCCATTGTCATAGATCACCAATGTCGTGTTGGCAGGCCCCGTGCCGTTGATCTGCGGCAGTGCATCGTTGGAAATGCCGCCGCTCAAGATTATGCCTGCGTTGGGCGCCACATCGTCCACAACGCTGGTTATAATTGGTACAACCGGAGCGGTTGTATCTACCGTGACGGTGAATGCCGCGGACGACCCGCCCGGGTTGCCCGCCGCGTCAGTCGCCGTAGCGGTGAAGCTGTAGGTTCCTTCCACCAGCGGCGTTCCGGGGGTGAAGCTCCAGTTGCCGGTTGCGTCCGCCTGGGTGGTGCCGATGGCAATGCCATTTGCAAACACCGTCAGCGTAGCGCCTGCTTCGCTTGTGCCGCGCAGCAATGGCAAGGTGTCGTTGGTGACGCCGCCGCTGCTTACCGGGCCCTGCACCGTGCCGACGTCATCCGTCAGGCTGGTGATGGCCGGAGCAGAGGGCGCGATCGTATCCACCCGCACCGCAAACGGCGTGGAGGCCGGGCCCTGGTTGCCTGCGCTATCCGTGGCGCGAACGGTGAAGCTGTGCGCCCCCTCCGTCAGTGCCGTCGACGGGGTGAAGGTCCAGGCGCCCAGGGCACTGGCAGTGACGGAGCCGATCGGCGCGCCATTGTCGAACACCACGACGGTGGCGTTGGCCTCGGCATTGCCGGAAAGCGTTGGCAACGTGTCGTTGGTCGCCCCGCCATTGGTGAGCGCGCCCACCGTGGGCAACACATCATCCAACACAGCCGTAATCGTGGCAGCCGCCGGGGCGACCGTATCGACGATGACGGTATAGGCGTTCGATACGGCGCTAAGATTGCCCGCGACATCCCGCACGGTAGCGGTAAAGATGTGTGGCCCATCCGGCAACTGTGACGGCGGGGTGAAGCTCCAGGTGCCGGTACCGCTGGCGACCACAGTGCCCAGCAAGGCCCCGTCGCTGAAGATCGAGACGGTGCCGTTCGCCTCCGCCGTGCCAGAGAGCAGCGGCGCGCCATCATCGGTGAACGCGCCGGACGTGAGCAGACCCTGCACGGTGCCCACATCATCTGCGGCGTTGATAATCACCGGCGCATTGGGTGCGGCGATGTCGACCGTCAGATTGAACGCTGCCGTCGGCGCGCTCTGGTTGCCCACCGCATCGGTGGCGGTGATGGTGATGGCATGAGCACCGGCGGAAAGCGGCGTCGTGGGCGTGAAGGTCCACCCCCCAAGCGCCCCGGCGACGGTGGTGCCGATCTGCACGCCATTGTCGAACACCGTGACGGTCGCGTTGGCTTCCGCCGTGCCCGAAAGGCGCGGTGTGCCATCGTCTGTAAACGCTCCGGAGATCAACGGGCCGACGATCGTGCCGACATCGTCGATTACGCTGGCCAGCGTCGGCACGGGTGGCGCGGTGACGTCGACCGAGATCGCATAGGCGGACGAGGGGAAGCTTGGCACTCCGGCGGCGTTGGTCGCCACCGCCGTGAACACGTGCGCTCCGCCCAGCAGCGGCGTGGTTGGCGTGAACGTCCAGTTGCCGGATGCATCCGCCGTGGTCGTGCCGATCTGGCCCAGGCCATCGAACACCGCGACAGTGACGTTTGCCGCCGCCGTGCCGTTGATCGTGGGGAGAGCATCGTTGGTGGCCCCGCCGTTGCCGATATTGCCGGTGATCGTGCCAACGTCGTCCAGCACCGTGGTGATGACCGGGAT
>NZ_CAXYKL010000200.1:0-8684 GCF_964277725.1 uncultured Novosphingobium sp.
GAAACCTCATTGGCGAACATCTGGCGGACCGCTTGGATCGTTGCCCCATTCACCCCTCGATTGTACGCGCGCCACGGTGCCATATCGGTGGCAAGCGTCGTCCATTTGTGCATGGTCGAGCTCCCGATGAACCAAAGCGAACAGGAACCGCCTGCGGCAGGGGGGAGCTTGGCATGGCGTTCAGCCCACTTCTGGAAGGCGAACCAGCTTGTGAGGACTGTAAAAAACACCAAAGCTCCTAGCAACAGCTTGCACCATTCTGGCCACGCAGCGGTTCGTTCAGCAAAAGGGGGCATTCTCTTTAGACCGTCTGTTGAGATGGGCGATTAAGGCTGCTTTTGCGAGCCTGATGGCATATGGCCGAGTGGGCCGGGATGCCCAGCCTATTCAACGGATCCACTTGGAGGCAACGCGGCGCAGAGCGATAGTTATTGACCTCTTCCTTACTACAGAGAAAGTTCGCGCGCGTTGATCGCGCATCAGTGGGTAGGCTCAACAGGCATATATATCGCGCGCTCAGACACACAACATTGCGGAGCGCATTGCCGGGCCTCGTACGCGAATGGGCGGCGAACGCCTTTTCAAAGACGTTCTACCGGGCGCGCGCTCTTATCGCACTGCTATTCTGGCTGCGCTGGAATGCGGGATGAGATTTCGATTTGATTGATCCGCAGAGAACCCCAAAGGCTGGACCGGCCTGGCCATTCGATGATCGACTGGTGCTTCTGGCCGTGCCAGTTCGAATTGGCCTTGCTTGGGGCGGCGCCGGCCTTGACCCAAGTGATCCGTTTTCCTTTCACATTGCAAGGTGGCTCTTCGAGGAAGAAAAATCGGCGACGAGGGAGGGGTATGAGAATATCGGCAGCATTTTTTTGGCTCGAACAAAACGCCCCAACGTACTGGGCGCTGATCAATACACTCGGTATTAAGATCTAGCACCGCTGTACATGCTCAGGCGCTGCGCGCTAATGTAAGAGTCTTCAAAGTAATCTTAAGAGGCGAGCATAGGTAGATTTCGGCCAGCATCAGTCTGAAGCCTACCCAGTGGTCATTCAGAACCTAACAAATTGGCGTGCGCTTTGTGCAAAAAATCTGCCACTGGACATCGCCAATGAACGGCAAAAATATCCCACTTCGCACCCTTTTAAGGCAAGCGGCAACGTCGACTATGATCATTCGTCTACATTCGCCTAGATGAAGATCGGGTCCCAACTAGAGCTGCCGATCGCAGTACTCGGCCAATTAGCTCACTTTAGAGCCGATGTAGAAGTAATTTCATCTCTTTGAGATTGCGCCTCAGCGGATCGGCGATCAAGCATACTGCCAAAGCCTTCAGCCCCATCCGATTTGGCGATCGGTGAGCCGCGTCGCTCTAGTCAACTCAGAACAGGCAGCTCACGATGTTGAATCGGCAGCCAGCTCTTGGACGGCCAAGGCGGGACCCCTTGGCGGCAGCTTCGCCGATGGCGACTGTCCCCTGAAAGGTTCGGTTTTTCAGATACGCTCTGACGGCGTCGGCGCCCTTGCCAACCGCATCGACGGCTTTTGGCAGTTCGTCGCGGCTGACGCCTAACTTGTCAGTTCAAATTTCGACTTCGTAATCCTCGACCATCGCGACCCGGCGGCTGTCCTGCGGTCCGCGCAGCGTCGGCTTGGCTGCCGCAACGCTGATCAAAGCATTTCCAACGGTCGCCGCTCGGTCGGCGCGGGAAACGCTGCATCGAGCCGGGCAAGGATGTCCGGTGTCAGGACCAGATCGGCAGCGGCGCGATTCTCGCGCACATGGTCGGCGGTGGCAGTCTTCGGAATTGCGATCAGGCCGGGCTGCCGCAGGGTCCAGGCCAGCGCGAGCTGCGCTGCCGTGGCGCCCATGTCCGAGGCCAGTGCGGCGAGCTTGCGGTTACCAATCAGGCGACCCTGTTCGACCGGGCTATAGGCCATCGCCGTCGTACCCTGCCCGGCCAGCCAGGGGAGCAGGTCTCGCTCCGGACCGCGCCGGGTCAGATTATATAGAATCTGGTCGGTGACGCAGGCCGATCCGCCGGCCTCGACCAGTTCCTCCATATCGTCGGTGTCGAGATTGCTGACGCCCCAGTGGCGGATCTTACCCGCACGCTGCAGGGCATCCATCGCTTCCACCGTCTCAGCAAGGGGCACATTGCCGCGCCAGTGCAGCAGGTAGAGGTCGAGCCGATCGGTGCCGAGCCGTTTGAGGCTTGCTTCGCAGGACCGTGGAAGCCGCGAGGGTGATGCGTTCTGCGGATAGGCTTTGCTGACCAGGAACAGGTCGTCGCGGCGTCCGGCAATCGCTTCGCCGATCAGCTTCTCGCTCGCACCCTCGCCATACATTTCGGCGGTGTCGATCAGGGTCATGCCAAGGTCGATGCCCGTGCGCAGCGCTGCGATCTCCGCCTCGCGGCGATCCTTTCGTTCGCCCATCATCCAGGTGCCCTGTCCCAGACAGGGCACTTCCTCTCCACCCGGAAGTACGACGGCGCGAACGGGACCGTTGGCGTTCGGTGTGGTCACCAGGCGGCTCGCTCTGTCGGGTCGATTATCATAAGTTCTGGTGTCCATGGGATGGTCCGCTGTCTCAACGCACGGCCGGCCATCTTGCCCCAAGAGGACTGCAATTGATGCTATAGACCTTCGGGGCTTCGGAACGCCCTGCGACGGCAGCCGTTCATCCTGGTGAGTAAGATGGATTTGCCGTCAGCCTGGCTGCCGTATGGTCCCCGGAACGGAGCAGCATGATGGCAAAGACAGCATTGGTCGCAGGCGTGAGCGGCATCGTGGGCAGCGCGACGGCGCAACTCCTCCTCGACCAGGGCTGGAATGTCCATGGCCTCGCGCGGCGCGCGACGGGACAAGCGGGGGTGCAGCCGGTTCTCGCCGACCTGCAGGACGCTGCCGCGAGCGCAGCGGCCTTGGCCGAACTCCAGCCCGATGCCGTGTTCATCACGACCTGGCTGCGTCAGGACAGCGAGGCCGAGAATATCCGCGTCAATTCAGCGATGGTGCGCAATCTGCTTGACGGGCTGCCCAAGCCTGTTGGTCCCCGCCACGTCGCTTTGGTGACGGGGCTCAAGCATTATCTCGGACCGTTCGAGGCTTATGGCGAAGGGGCGCTGCCGCAGACCCCGTTCCGTGAAGACCAGGGTCGGCTCGACGTCGAGAACTTCTATTATGCGCAGGAGGACGAAGTGTTCGCCGCCGCCGCGCGCGACGGTTTCACCTGGAGCGTCCACCGTCCGCACACGGTGATCGGGAAAGCCGTCGGCAATGCGATGAACATGGGTACCACGCTTTCCGTCTATGCGACGATTTGCCGCGAGACCGGGCGGCCCTTCACCTTTCCGGGGTCGGCGGCGCAGTGGAACGGGCTCACCGATATGACTGACGCGCGCCAGCTTGCACGGCAGCTGCTCTGGGCGGCGACGACCCCGGCCGCCGCGAACGAGGACTTCAACATCGTCAACGGCGATGTCTTCCGCTGGAGCTGGATGTGGGGCCGGATTGCCGCCTGGTTCGGGATCGAGCCTGTACCGTTCGACGGCAACGTCCGGCCGCTCGAGCAGCAGATGGCCGGGGATGACGCGATTTGGCGCCGGATCGCCGAACGCGACGGCCTCGTCGAACCCGATCTGCAGCGCCTGGCGTCACCCTGGCATACCGATGCCGATCTCGGGCGACCGATCGAAGTGGTCACCGACATGTCCAAATGCCGGCGGATGGGCTTCAGCGCCTATCAGCCGACCGATGATGCGTTCATCGCCCTGTTCGATCAGCTCCGTGCGGACCGGCTGATCCCGCCGGCTACCGGCGTCACTGGGGAACCTGGTTGATGGTCGGCGCGAACTTCCCGATGCGCCGGCGATGAACCGCGCCGAGCGCCGCGGGCTGGCAGCACGAACCCGGCAGCGCACACCTTAGCGCTGTGCCCGCTGCGCACCACACGCGGGGACACATGACTATGGCGCGAGGCACGCCGATCAGCCCGTGCATAGCGATCGCGCCTTAAATCGTTGCGGGGGGTAAGAAGACCGCTCAATCCCGTGCAGCGAACCAGTCGGCATAGGGCGTCGTTCGGGTCATATGGCGATTGAGGTCGGGCGCGCCATCGTCCCACCATACCGGACCGCGCTCGCCGAGCGCATGCTTGGCGCGATCGACTGCCTCATGTGCAGCGGTTTCGGCGTCGCGATCTCCGGCGCGTTTGGCGATGCCTACCGCCTGGCGGGCCGCCATCAAATCCTTCACCAGCGCTTCGCGCGTGGCAGCGGTGAGGGCAGGGTCTCAGTCGCCAGAGCCGGCCGCGCACCACGAAATAGCGGCCATCGGGCGTCATCGGGTAACCCCCGGCCACGGCGTCGCTCACCCGCCGCTGACCGCGGTGCGGGCCCAGCTGACGATTGCCTGTTCAGGCATCGCGCCGGACTGGCGTGCGACCTCACGGCCCTTGCGGAACAGGATCATCGTCGGGATTGACCGGATGGCGTAGCGCCCGGCGATTGCCTGCTCGGCCTCGGTGTCGAGCTTGCCGAGCCGCATATAGGGTTCGAGTTGTCTCGCGGCGGCGCTGAACGCAGGCGCCATCTGGCGGCATGGCCCGCACCAGCTGGCCCAGAAATCGACCAACAGCGGCAGATCGGCGCGGGCGGCATGGGCATCAAAATTGGCGTTGGTCAGGGCCACCGGCGCTGCACTGAACAGCGGCTGATGACATTTGCCGCAGTTGCCGCCGCCAAGCCGTTCGCGCGGAACGCGATTGAGACCCGCACAATTCGGGCAGGCAATGATCATTGCGTGGGTGGCAGTGGTCGCCATGCTCTTCTCCTGAGGAGCGGCGGCCTGCCGGCGGCCGCTGTTCCCTCCTGTCGGGATAACGCAACGATCGGCGATGCGCTCCCGGGTGGGCGTGCAGCGGCAGCGCATGTCAGCGCGCGGCCGGATGTATGGCGTGCAGCACCCGGCGGCGCGGGCGATCTCTGCCGAAATGCAAAAGCGTCCCCGTGCAACGCTCGCGAGCGCTGCATTTGAATGAACCCGAGGCTGGAAGATCGGACGCTACCAACCTTTCGATCACGAACGTCAGATTCGACCAACACCCGCCCTTAATAGCCAGGCTTGCGAATGACGGCTTTGTCTTACAATGCTGCGTTCACTCTGGCAGCATGCGACCAGAGCCGGTCACTCAAACTATCACCGGTGGACGTCCGCTCCTGACGAAAGCTGCTGATCGTGCCGGTCGAAGTGCACGCGTCGCCGCTGGATTCCATCGCTAGTCCCGCATGTGAGTAGGACGTTCGCTTGGACGCGATCACCGCCACTAACAGTTATGCATGCGACGGTATTTGAAGCGAAATGGATTATCTGAACGACAAATCTCTTTTTTGGTTGATCTAAGGCAATGGAAGCCAAGTTGGTTCTTGCACCAATTCACGCGATGTCGTCCCAACCCAGAGTTGAAGGGCTTTGATATCCAGGATCGTTACCTTTCCGCGTTCCCACTTGAGCAACCCCTCGTTGGCGAGCTCCTGTACGATCCGGCTAACATGCACGGTCGTGACGCCGATCATGTCGGCGACATGCAGCTGAGTAAGAGGAAAGCGGAAGCTTAGCCCGATTGAAGGGTCGCTGCGTAGCATCCTGTCGCGCAACTGCAGTATCAACGCAGCGATGCGTTGGCTGGTCGCGGTCCGTCCAACCATGACCAAGCGATCCGCAAGCATCACGCGCTCCTCCAAGGATATGAGGAAGAGAAGCGCAGCCAGGCGGGCATTGTTGTGAAAAAGCTTGCCGATCGCAGCTTGTGAGACGGTGCACACCTGGACATCGTTCAGGGCGATTACAGTGTCGACGCAAGTGGTAAAAGGTAAGCTTGTCAGCCCGACAAGATCGCCTGGCATATGCACCTTGACGATCTGTCTACCGCCTTCCGTCACATCTAGGCTGCTGATGGCCCAACCATCGAGCAACAGCATCGGGTCTGATACCGGGCTACCGGCTACCTGCAAAAAAGATCCTGCCGGATATCGGCTGGTCGGGCCAGCCATCTCGCGCAACGCGCGGATGTCATCTCGTTTCAATCGGGCCAGCGATGCAAAGCGAACGGTTGCGGCTTGTCCTTGCATTCCTGCTCTCAGACTCCGGAATGATGCTGGGCGATTTAAACGAAAAGCACCCAAACGCACCAGTCAGTTTGGTGTGCGGCCATTAGACCGCACACCAAGTCACTCATTTCAGATCAGAACTTGATCCGCAGTCCGCCGCGGCCGCCGCCGCCCTTGTAGTTGCCGCCTATGTTGCCGAAGCCTTCGATGAAGCCGCTGACGCTTCCTGCGCCACCGATGCTGACGCCGATCTTGCCTTGGCCATAGTCGCCGATCGCCCGGTTGCGATAGGCAAGTTCGGCACCGCCGGTATCGAAAGTCAGGCCATCTTCACCCTTGAACTCGTGGACGTAGTTGCCCTGCGCGTAGATCACCGCGGTGGCACTACCGCCAAGGTCGACCTTGCTGCCGATGCGCAAGCCTGCCTTGCCGCGCAAGCCGTCAAGCTGATCGAAGTCGATCGTCGCGGCCGGTGCGCGCAAGTCATTCAGATCGGTGCGGACGTAGGCGAGAGTGGCAACCGGTTCCGCGTAGAAGCTGTCGCTACCAAGGCGAATGCCCAGTTCGCCTTGGACGCCGTAGCTCTTGCCGTGAAGCTTGTCGCCTAGGCCCGAACTCGGGCTGTTCGCATTGATCCAGTAGTAGTCGTACTTACCAAGAACATTGGCGAACACACTGTTCGACTGGAAGCTGGCATAAGCGCCCAGGTTGACTGCATCGAAGCGGGCACCATCCGCCGATCCGGCGAACTTCACGTCGGAGCTTTGGTAGCCGCCAGTTACGCCGAACGCGAAGGCTCCATCGCCACCGCCGCCGATCCCCAGTCCGAGCTGGCCACCAAAGGTATCCTGCTTGTAGCTCAGATCGACGGCGCGGGTGAGGTTGAAAGAGGTGAACGTCTGGCTCCCGTCGCGCACGCTCGACTGGCCGTACATCTGCAGCCACAGGCGGCCGCCGTCGGCCTCGTAGCCCCCGAACTTGGCATCACGCAGCTCTGTCAGGTGAGCAGACACCGCATCGGCGGAACGGTACCAGAGCTGCTGTGCCGCCTCATTGATCCGCAGCGCACGAAACACGGTGTCGCCCGGCGTACCGACCAGCGCGAACGTGTTGTCCGCGGTATTGAAGGCAACATCGTAGCGCACGAGCCCGATATTGAGTGACTGCTGGGAGGTGGTCAGGGCACCCGCTACCGTACCCGCTCCGCCGCTGGCGAAGACCAGTCCGGACGTAAGCGCCGGTGTCGAGCCGTTAAGGTTCAGCAGAACCTGAGTGCTGCCGGTTAACGCGCCTCCCACTGTCAGGCGATCGGCTGCCAAGGCCGCGCCGTTGATCGTGATGTCGATCCCCAACGTACTGTTCCCGGTCCCTGTAAATGTGCCGGCCGTGGACAGGACATCGCCGGCATGACCGTTGCGCAGATCTATCAGGCCGGAATTGTTGAAGGTCTCTAGGCCGGTGAGGGTGACGGTGCCCGCAGCGGCGGTGCTTGGCAGAACCAGCAGCGTGCCGGTGTTGGTCAGGCGATCGGTGCCAGCGCCAAAGTCCTGGTTGAACAGGGCGCGGAACGTACCGTTGTTGGTCAGCACATCGTTGCCGCCGGTAAACCCAATCGTGCCGGCGAAGGCACCGTTGTTGGTAAACGCCAGCGGTCCACCCGTCGCGGTCACAATCGCACTGGTGCCGTTCCCGGTGATGGTGCCGCCGTTAGTGACTGACGAACCCATGGCCGAGGTCAACCGGGCACCACCGGTCGCGCTGGTCAGCGAGCCTCCCGAGCCGAGTGTCAGATTCGCCGTCGTGCCGCCGTTGACGAGGATCACCGAACCGGTTCCGGTCGTCGCCGCACCGTTCAGAGTGACCGATGCTGCGCCACCGATGCTAGTAGCGTCGATCGCTGGCACGTCGAAGGCCGAGACCGCGCCGGTGGTCACCGATACATTCTGTTGTGAGGTGGCGAGCACGCCCGTTGCACCCGTCCCGAGCGTCGTCACCGGGCCGGCGGTCACGTTTACCGGGCCACCAGTTGACGACGCGTTCACGCCCAAAGCACCTGCGCCCCCGGTCGAGATCGAGCCTGCCTGCACCGAAACCGCTTGTGAACCGATGGCGAGGATGCCGGTCGCACGATCACCGCTGGTTCGGATCGCCGCGGCGGAGACGTTGACGAGGCCGCCAGTCGATGTGGCGCTGACACCGAGCGCATCCGCTCCGGTCGTGGTGATAGGACCAGTAACGGCAACGATCGTGTCGCCGGCTCCGGTTGCCAGCACCCCCGTTCCCGAAGTCGTAACGGGACCACTGACGGCCACGTTGGCGGCACCAGTCGCGCTCGTCGCGCGTACACCAACGCTGTTGAGGCCGATGGTGGTGATGCCGCCCGTGTTAATAGAGATCGGTTTGGCGAGGCTGGTGGCATTGATGCCATCAGACGCCGCACCTTTGGTGGCGATGGATCCGTTGCCCGAGATGGTGACGGCGTCGCCGCTGGCGTAGATGCCGTTGGAGCCGTCTCCCACAGTTATCAGGCTGCCCGAGTTGGCGATGGTGACGTTGCTGCCCAACGGCGCA
>NZ_CAXYKL010000201.1:0-22148 GCF_964277725.1 uncultured Novosphingobium sp.
GGCTTTTGCAGCCTTTTCGTCAGCCTCCACCTTCCGCGTCACGGACAAGCGCGGGGGAGCGAATGGCGCGCGCATCGCGTTGGCACCGCAAAAGGACTGGGCGATCAATCGCCGGGCAATACCGGTCGTCGAGCGGCTGCGTGCGGTTATGGCGCATTTCAATGGCTCTGCTACCGGCGGCAAGCGCGTGTCGCTTGCGGACATGATCGTGCTTGGGGGTTGCGTCGCGGTTGAGCGGGCGGCGGCCGACGCCGGTGAGGCCGTGGCGGTCCCGTTTCTCCCCGGACGCATGGATACCACCGACGATCGCACTGACGCAGATAGCTTCGAGTGGCTCCGCCCGGTCGTCGATGGGTTCCGCAACTTCGTCGATGATCAATTCGAAGAGATCGTGGACGGACGACTTTCTCCCGAGCAGGTGTTCCTCGATCGCGCCGCGCTGCTGGGCCTGTCCGCTCCCGAGTGGGTGGCGCTGACTGGTGGCCTCCGGGTGCTAGGCAGCAACTGGGATGGCTCGAGCGATGGCATCTTCACCGATCGTGTCGGCACGCTGACCAATGACTTCTTCACCGTCCTCACCAGCATGGATTACGAATGGAAGAAGGCCGACAAGCGCGGCCATCGCTTCCACCTCACGACGCGCGATGGTGGCGAGACGCGGTTCAGCGCGACCCGCAACGACCTGATCTTCGGCGCAAACTCGCAGCTCAGGGCGATCGCGGAGGTCTATGCATCGCATGACGGCCATCGCAAGCTCGTCCGGGACTTTGTGGCTGCCTGGACGAAGGTCATGATGGCGGATCGTTTCGATCAGAAACGGGAAGGACGGTCTGACTGACCGCTTCAGGATTGGCATCGCGGAAAAGTCGCCGAGCCATTTGCGCTGAGAGACAGATATACGCGATGCCAAGCCGATGCCGATTGCGGGAGATGGAGGGGTGGATTGGGGGCCATGGCTCGAACAAGACCCCGGCACCGCATCGAGTTGCCCTGTCGGGATACAAATGCAATAGCTGCTTAGGGTGTTTGTCTCCGGTATGTCGGGACAGGCAGGTTTTCACGCTGGTCGGGCCGCTAGCGATGTATGCCTGTGTCCGAAAGCCGAAATCATGAATCACACCCATTCCCGCCCTAGTGCGATCCGTCGTTTCCTCCACGCCCAGTCATCGGCGGGGCTGGTGTTGATGGCCGCTGCGGTCGTGGCGCTCGGCATAGCGAATTCGCCGATCGGCCCCGGCTATGCCAAGATGCTGCATACTGATCTCGGCCCGCTTTCGCTGGAACACTGGATAAACGACGGCCTGATGGCGCTGTTCTTCCTGCTGGTCGGACTGGAGATCAAGCGCGAGGTGTTGGACGGCCAGCTTTCGACATGGCCGCGGCGCATTCTTCCCGGGATTGCCGCGACAGGCGGAATGATCGTTCCGGCGCTGATCTACCTGGCATTCAATCGCGGGCCGACCGCAGCGGGATGGGCGATCCCGGCAGCGACAGACATCGCCTTTGCCCTCGGCGTCATCGCTTTGCTCGGCAACCGGGTGCCCGCATCGCTACGCATCTTTCTGGCGGCACTGGCGATCATCGATGATCTGGGCGCGGTGGTGGTGATCGCGCTCTTCTATACGACTGGCTTGTCGCTGCCCGACCTCGCCGGTGCTGTGGCCGCATTGGTCGTCCTGATCGGCCTCAACCGGTTCGGCGTGCGGCGCCTTGAGCCGTACATGCTGATAGGGTTGGTCCTCTGGGTACTCGTGCTTCGCTCAGGCATTCATGCGACGCTAGCCGGCGTGATGCTGGCCTTCACCATTCCGATGGACCGCACGCCCAGCCGGTCCGACTGTGACAGCATCAGCCCGCTTCACAAGCTGGAGCATCTGCTGCACCTGCCCGTCGCTTTCCTGGTGGTGCCGATCTTCGGTCTGGCGAACGCGGCGGTGCCGGTTCTTGGATTGCCGCCCGGCGCCCTCATCGCCCCGGTTACGCTCGGCGTTGGCGCCGGGCTGCTGATCGGCAAGATCGTGGGTGTCTTCGGCTTCACCACCATTGCGGTGCGCCTGGGCCTGGCGGACATGCCCGCACACGCGGGCCGGCTGCAGATGTTCGGGGTGGCATGCCTATGCGGTATTGGCTTCACCATGAGCATCTTCATCACGCTGCTCGCGTTTCCGGGCAGCCCGCTGCTGCAGGCGGAAGCCAAGATCGGCGTACTGGTGGGTTCGCTGCTGGCGGGGCTCCTCGGCTGCGCAATCCTGCACCAAGCAAAACGAGACACCTGCGCCGTCTGATCTGTGAGATTTGGACAGTGGAGTTTGTTTGATTGATGGAACTCCGTGATGCCCCTGTGCCGATGGGGGGTATCTCGCTTGTCAGGTGAAGAGCCGGTTCTGCGCCACCGCTAGACCAGAGCATAGGAAACAACGGCGGTGTCTCCGAAAGACAACGTCGACGCTGGTTAGAAGATGACTACCGGCCCCTTTGCCATCCGCAGCCTAGTTTCCATCCTCAAAAGGCAGCCTGCATCGGGTAAGGATGCAGACTACGTTTTGCCGATGACAGTTCGCCGAGCCCAGGTATCAAACCGTCGGCATATTCCCACGGGCCATCAACTCTGCAAGTTCGACGGACGAGGACAAGTGCGATGCGCTTCCGCCGTCGACCTGGATGGTCTGTCCGGTTACGTAGCTTGCCCGATCCGAGGCGAGGAAAGCAACAACTTCTCCGATCTCAGACGGCTTGCCGAATTCGCCAAGCACGGTGTGACGGCGATAGATTTCCCGTAAGTCATGTGGCAATCCACGCTGCAAGGAGGATGTGAGGATTGGGCCTGGGGCAACGGCGTTACACCGGATCTTCTGGGGGCCGTATTGGGTCGCGATATACTTGGTGAGGACTTCCACAGCACCTTTTGAACTGGCGTAGGCCGTCGTGTAGAAACTTCCGCCGGTCGCGGTGCCGGAACTGATGTTGATGATCGAGCCGCCCCCGCCGCTCTTAATCATTTCCGGGATGCCGTGTTTGCACATCAGCATGATACCCCGCGCGTTGACGGCGAAGGTTTGGTCCCACAGGTCTGCGTCCATGTCCGTGACCAGTAAGTCAGCACCGACGGCTGTCCGCGCCGCATTGTTGTCGATAACGTCGAGCCTGCCAAACCTCTCGACGGTAAAGGCGATGAGGTTCCTGATGGCGTCTTCGCTGGATACGTCGGTCACGCAAGCGGACACGTTGTAACCCTTGTCGGCCAGGGCTTGCGTCGTTTCGAGCAATATATCCTCGGCGACATCGGCCAATACAACGCTGGCTCCTTCACGAGCCATGATCTCTGCCGTCTCCGACCCAATATTACCGGGATTGGCAGCACCGGTGACAATTGCGACCTTGCCGCTCAATTCTCCGCCGCGGGTACTCATAAACCTCTCCTATTGTAGATAAATCTCGGCGATGGCGTGGCCGATGACGAGGCGTACATTCTTTAGGCCGTACATGCCTTCCGGCCTTAATGTAGTTGCCGGCAATGGCCGTGGTCGCGAACCGGTCAATTTCGGATCGATCTGAGGCGCGCCGAGGACGGATCTTCCGCCTTGGAATACAGGTCGAAGCCGGCGGCACATCGTCTTTGACATACCGTGCCAAGTTCAGATGAGCATCGTCATCTAGCGATGAAAAAGAAGCACTATCGAAGTGATGAATAAGCGTGGACCGAACATGGCCCGGAGAGGTCTTCCTCGCGAGCTCTTGACGTTTCAATTGCCTCTCCTCGCACGCGCTTATCAGTGACGCTCACGGTTTGTATCAAGTAAATCAGAAAGTTTTGTATTTAATGGGACTAGTATAGTGTTCTTTTGCAGAAAGATAGACGAGGTGCACCGGAAGACAATGCAAATCAGATTATGACCGGCGCAGGCTGTCGGGTATCCACATGTGTGATAGGTACGCGTGAAACGAGGTTGCGAACGCAAGACTGCAAAAACATAAGCGGCGGAATGAATTCATCGACAGGGCGGCTCGTATTAACATTCAGCCGTGGGATATATGGCATTACGGTACCGGAAGTCGTCGTCCAACGTCGGCACATCGACCCGATTGGGAAGATTGAAATCGACCTGAAGGCTAACCACGGGCCTTTGAGTGCGGGCGGAACGACATGAAGACGAAGCGTGCCTTCAACGCCTCGCTCAGGTGCTCCAGCGCATCCCTCCTCGCCCGTTTCCCAAACGGGGCGGCGTTCATCGCGCATTGCAGATCCAGTCGCTCTCGCATGCCACAGCCGCCTATCATCTTAATACGCCATAAGGGGAACGGCGGTTTGCGTACGCCATCCGCCCGTCGGCTCATCAGTTCGCTGGCCCCTGCTGCGGAGCGGCGCTTGCATTTGCGGGCCATGCCAAGCTCAGCAGTCCTGCGGCGGGGCCGACTGTTGCCTGGCCGTCTCGGTCCTGAATACCGCGGGCGACGGCTTCGCGCTGCGCCAGCGTGCCGCCTGAGACCGCGAGCGGAAGGCCACGTCGGGCGGAGGCCCAGGCGGACAGGCGCAATGCCTCATCATCGATGACGCCGGATGCTATGCGCAGCGCGGGCAGGGTGGCTTCGTCGGGTGGCACCAAGTTGACGGTCCATTGCGGCAAAGCCTGGTTTGCTCGGTCTTCGAGGGCGCGATAGCCCGCCATCGGCAGGCCTGGCAGGGGCGAGGCCGTGACCTTCAGTGTCCGGGCGGCGGCATCCGCTTCCACGGACTGGGGCGTAACACCCGCGATCAGCGCAAGATCGGCAACGGCTCTTTGCTGGCGTTCGTTGTCCCGGACCGTCGTACTGTTCGCTCGCGCGATCCGCGCGGCTTCCACGCTCGTATTCTCAGGAGCGACGCGCAGCTGATCGACATGGACGTCGATCGGGCGCGCGAGCCGCTGCCGCAGGTCTGCCGCCAGGACGCGATCAGCGCTGGGATCCAGTCGGGGCGTCAACACCACAGCGCGTATCCGGATCGGCCGCGCGCTGTAATCGATGTCAAGCTGGCCCAGCCGCGACGCATCGGAGAAGCGCGCGCTGATTGTTTCACGCACCTGCCGCTGCGCCACCGCTTCGAACGCGATCTGCCGCAATGCCGCCCCAAGCGGAATCGACAGCAACCCCAGCCCCACAAAAAACAGTATCAGCTGCCACCCGGTATGCTGGGGCGACAAATGACTGCCAAAACCATAGACGCGCGCCACCAGGGCCGCCGTCAACGCAATAGTGATGGCGTTGGTCACGAATAGCAGCAGCGAGCCGGCAAAGACCGTCCAGTTCAGCGTGGCGATGCCAAAGCCGACCACGACGAGCGGCGGCATCAGGGCAATGGCGATCGCCACGCCCACCACCGTGCCCCCACGCCCCCGGATCAGCGCGTAGGCACCCGCAACCGCCGAGAGCAGGGCGACGAGCAGGTCGAACAGCGTAGGGCGGGTGCGGCCCGCGATCTCGCTGGTGATCGTCTGGATCGGCGATAGCGTGACGCATACGACCGACAGCGCCACCGCGATCAGCGCTCCGGCGACAAGGGCCGTAGCCGCGCGGCGCATCTCGCTCGTGTCGACCGTGGCGATGCCAAAGCCCAGGCCGATGATCGGCATCATCAACGGCGATAGCAGCATCGCGCCGATCAGAACCGCCACCGATGGCATCAGCAGCCCGAGCAGGGATATCGCCGCGGAGATAACGATCAGGAACGCGTAGCGCCCGCTCCAGCCGGAATCCTCCGTGATCTGGCGCAGGACAGCGTCATGGTCGACGCCGCCGACAACCCAGATAGACCACCACCGCCGCAACCTCCCTCGTCCTTCCGCTACTTCAACCACCATCGTCTGCGTTCACCTGCTGCTGGAGATAAGGCTTGGTAGGGGAGTTGATCGCCCATGGCGACCCGCGCTGGCATTCTTGGCCCGGGTTGATAGAGCGGCGCAATGATAGACGAGCGATCGCCCCGATCGGGCTCCCGCAAGTGGACCGCTGGCCGCTATCGCGCCCTGCTGCGCAGCCGTGGCCCACAATCGGTGCGTTTCCGCACGCGATTGGCCATCCTTTTGGGGGCGGTCGTCATTGGGTTGGCCGCGACAGTCTTCGCGCTGGCGGCTGATGCGGCAGGTGCCTTGTTCGAGCGATATGTGGCCCGCTACCCATACGTGCCGCTGGTCTCCACACCGTTGATCTTCGCCGGGCTGGTCTGGATCACGCGCCGCTATGTGCCGCTGGCGCGCGGATCCGGTATCCCGCAAGTCATCGCCGCGCAGTCCGATCCCGGGGCGGCCACGCAATCGCTGGTGTCGATCCGCACGGTAGTCGGCAAAGCGCTGCTGACGCTGGTGGCGGTGCTGGGTGGAGCCTCGGTCGGGCGCGAGGGGCCTACGGTGCAGATCGCCGCGGCGGTGATGGGGCTCAGCCATCGTGTGCTGCGCGTTCCATTGCGCGGGGCGGTGCTGATCGCGGGCGGCGCCGCCGGGGTGGCGGCGGCGTTCAATACGCCGCTCGCCGGGTTGCTCTTCGCGATTGAGGAACTGGCGTCAGCATACGAACAGCGCGTGACGCTGTTGGTGATCGCGGCGATCGTGATCGCCGGCATGGTCGCCCAATCGGTGCAAGGCGATTACGTCTACTTCGGGCTGATAGGGGCGCACATGGGGCTGGGATCGGCGCTGTTCGTGGTGCCCGTAGCCGGATTGGTCGGCGGTGTGACCGGCGGCTTGTTCTCACGCCTGATGCTGGCGTTGGCGACCGGCCCGCATGCAATCACGCGCTGGTCGAAGGCAAGACCGGTGCAGTTTGCGGCTCTGTGCGGCCTGGTGGTCGGAGGCTTGGGCTGCCTGACCGGGCTGACCTGGGGAACCGGCTATGGCGCCGCCCGTGCGATGATCACCGGCGTGGATGCGCCGCTGTGGTTCGGCCCGGCCAAGTTCGTATCCACTCTCGCCACGGCGGTCGCGGGCCTGCCCGGCGGCATCTTTGCGCCGTCACTGTCGGTGGGAGCTGGGATCGGCAATATCCTGCGCGGCGTCTTCCCCGACTCGCCTTCATCGGCGGTCGTGATTTTGGGCATGGTCGGCTATTTCGCGGGCGTAGTCCGGGCGCCGTTGACCGCCGTCATCATCCTGTCCGAAACGACTGCGAGCCGGGGCCTGATGCTGCCGATGTTCGCCACGGCGTTTCTCGCGGATGGGGCCAGCACCTTGGTCTGCCGGGAAAAGCTGTACCATGGCCTTTCCAAGACCTTCGCCATGCGATCATCGGCCTGATCGAAAGGGCTTATCGGCACTGCTGAAACGCCAATCCGCGTTTCAAAACCGACTTGCGCGACCAATGCGGTACGGGCCGGCGCGGGTGGAGAGCGGCTTGCCTTTCCAACTGAGCCGGACGCGCCCCTCCTGCACCAGGCGATCGACGGCGGCATGAACCAGCGGCATCGCCTCTCGCCAGGCGCCATCCAGCGCGATCGCTCTGGCGACCTCGCTCGGGCAAACAGTTGCATCCGGCGCGCGGGATGACAGGAGCCTGAGCGTCGTATCGTAGGCGCTGGACGTCACTCGCCCTCACCGATCGGCGGCGAGGGAAGAGCGGCGGAGGTCGCCTTCTGAATGCGCTGCTGCAAGTTGCGTAGCAGCCCGCCCAGCATTTCGACTTCCGTGCCATCCATCGTGGCAAGGGCCCGCGTGTGGGCAGCGTCCAGGCCGTTCTCGCTTGAGCGTAGAACCGCCAGCCCGGCGGGTGACAGGCGAACCATCTGGCTTCCGCGACCGGGCGCGTGTGTCGTTCGCTCTATATAGCCCAGATCGGCCAGCTTGGTGATCCTCTTGCCGATCCCCGCAAAGGAGATGAAGAACTGCTTGCGCAGTCGCACAGGCGTTGTCTCGAACGGCGGGCCAAGCCGGTGAAGGGCATCCAGAACCAGCATCTCTCCGGTGTTCATTCCGTGCAACTGTGCCTGGGCGCCAAAGCTCTGCTCGATCAAGGTGGCGACATAGAGGATGCGGGTGCTGACGGCGTAGATGCGGGCGTTGTCGGCCGAAGTGTCCGTGGTCCACGCCCGCTCCGCCTCGTCGATCAGATCAGGCGGTGCGGATTCGCTCGGCGCGCTGAGTCTGGTATCCGCTTTCTTCAAGACAGTTCGCCAAGCCTGGAATTGTGGGAGGCCCGGATAAGCGCCCGGGTTGGCCGTCGCAATAGAGCGCCGCGGCACGGCGCATTGCGATCGGCAAGACTGCTTGGTCATCGTCGGGACCGCCCTTTTGGGAAACACACTGTTACAAAGCCGATCATGAGACGTTTCTGGCTGCAGAGGAGATGACATCGATGACCACGCCGGGCCGTTCCGATCGTCAAGCCATATTGGAAGCCAGTCGCACGCGGAAGATGGCGCGGTCGGCTCATGCCTATGTCAGGGGGAATACCGCCACTTTCTATGACTGGTTGCAGGCCGGGCCGCACGCTCCTCGTGTGCCGGACGGGCCGGCAATCTGGATTTGCGGTGATGCACACCTCGGCAATCTCGGCCCGCTGGCGGCAGGAGACGGCCGTGTCGAGATACAGGTTCGAGACTTGGATCAGGCTGTCATCGGCAATCCCGCGCACGACCTCATCCGGCTGGGCCTTTCGCTCGCCACCGCTGCCCGGGGGTCGGACCTTCCGGGCGTGATCACGGCGCGGATGATGGAGGAAATGGTGCAGGGTTATGCGGCTGCGATCGCCGATCCCACCAGCGGCAATCCTGGCGTGGAGCCCGATGTGGTGCGCAGCGTCAAGCGGCAGGCGCTGGGCCGTCGCTGGAAGCACTTGGCGAAGGAACGGCTGGATGCCGTCGAACCGACGCTGCCCATCGGCAAGAAATTCTGGGCGCTTAGCAAGGAAGAGCGCAATGCCCTTGAAGGAGTGTTCGCCGATCCCTCCGTGGCCCAGCTTATCCTCTCGCTCGATCACAAGGACAAGGATCGGCGCGTCCGCGTGGTGGATGCGGCCTATTGGATGAAGGGTTGCAGTTCGCTGGGGCTGCTTCGCTACGCCGTCATCGTCGGGCTGGAGAATGCGCGGGGGAGGTCGGACTACGCGTTGGTAGATCTCAAGGAAGCCGTCGCACCGGTCGCGCCGGCTTACCCCGGCGTCACCATGCCGTCCGATAATGCCCACCGGGTGGCAGCCGCGGCCCGTGCGTTGTCACCCCATCTTGGTTCCCGGATGATCCCGGTCAGCATGCTCGATCGCACCTTGTTCATTCGCGAATTGGCGCCGCAAGACCTCAAGCTGGAGGTGGAGCAATTCAGCCAGGGAGAAGCGATCAAGGCCGCGCGCTACCTGGCGTTCGTGATCGGCAAGGCGCACGGTCGCCAGCTCAACATCGGGCAGCGTGCGGAATGGGGCAGCATGTTGGATGCAGACCGGCGCGGCAAGATCGATGCGCCATCCTGGCTTTGGGAAAGCGTCGTGTCCCTGGCGGGCAGGCACGAGGCGGGCTATCTTGAGCATTGTCGGCGGTACGCTCTGGCTGCCTAGCCTGCCAGACGAAGCCTGGGCGCTACCCTTTGCGCCCGGTTATCCGCCGCCCTCAGGTCTTCTCCGACAAAGTATGCGCGACGATAGCGTTGGCATGGCCATGGCCCATGCCATGTTCGGTTTTCAGCATGGTCACCAATTCCGGTGAAGACGCGCAAGACCGATCGGCGGGCGGCAGCGATGTATGCTGCGCTAGGTTCCGCTGGTCTCGGGCCGGGGCGCGCTCAGCCGGCGGCGCGGATGATCGCCGTGCCGGCTTGCATCAGCCGCCGCTCGACGGCTTCTCCCGCAACGGCGGCGCCGAACAGGTAGCCCTGGCCAAAGCCGCATCCATGCTCGATCAGGTAATCCGCTTCGCTTTGCGTCTCGATCCCCTCGGCGATGACGTCCATGCCAAGCCGTCCCGCCAGCCCGATGATCGCATCGACGATCGCGGCGTTGGTGGACCCGTGCGACAAGTCGGTGACGAAGCTGCGGTCGATCTTGATCACGTCCACCGGGAACGCCTGCAAGTGCGTCAGCGAGGCGTAGCCGGTACCGAAATCGTCCAGCGCCAGGGACAGGCCCTCGTCATGGAACTTGCGAAGCACGTCCGCCACGGTTTCCGCGCCGCGCCCCAGGAAGACCGTTTCCGTCACTTCCAATTCCAGCAGCGAAGGCGGAACCCGATGGCGATGGAGCTGCGACATCACGCGATCGAACAAATCCTCCCGCCGGAATTCGGCAGGTGACAGGTTGATGGCAACGCGGCCAAACGGCAGGCCCTGGTTGAGCCAATGGGCCATATCTCGGCAGATCGCTTCCAGCATCCGTTCGCCCAGGACCGGGGCCAGGCTCAAATCCTCGAACGCGGCGCTCAGGCTATCTGGACCGCGGATGGCGCCATCCGCATCTTGCCAGCGCAGCAGCGCCTCGAAGCCGGCCACGTGCCCACCCGCCAGCGATACCTTGGGCTGATAGAAGGGGCGCACCCGCGCTTCGTTGATCACGCGCCGGGCGGTGGCCAGCATCGCGGCGCGATGCTGGATGCTCGCGCGCATATCCGGCCGGAACACCGTCAGCATCCCCCGATGCGAAGCCTTGCCGGCATAAAGGGCCACATCCGCCGTCTTCAGCAAGTCTTCGCCCGTATCGCCGTGGTCCGGGAAGAAAGCGGCCCCGGCCGTGGCGTTGCAATCCAAGCCGATGCCGTCATGATAGACCCCGCCGTCATCCTGCAGCGCGGGTGATAACAGGGCGACCAGTTCGTCCGCGCGGCAACGGGGCAGAAACGCTGCGAACTCATCGCCGCCAAAGCGCGCCACGAATCCCCGGTCGCCGATGCACCGCTCCAGCCGCTTGGCGAAACCGCAAAGCAGCAGATCACCGGCGTCGTGGCCGATCGTATCGTTCGCCTCCTTGAACCCGTCAATGTCGAACATCACCAGGGCCAGGTTCTCATTCTTCTCGCGGGCCTGTGCGATCGCAGCTTCCAGTGCCTCGTTCAGGCTCCCGCGATTGGGCAGCCCGGTCAGTGCATCGTGACTGGCCATCCAGTGCATGCGGGCGCTGCTGTTGTGCTGTTCGGTCACATCGCTCAGGGTCACAAGCACGCGCTGGACGCGTCCGTGGGTTTCCTGAATGCGCCAGCCGTTGATTTGCAGGCAGCGAATTGCGTCATCATCGGCGCGGTGGATGCGGAGGAACGCTTCGAAGCGGTGATCGCTGGCGTTGGCCTCCACGGTCCGGATCAGATGGGACAAGGCAGGCCGATCCTCCGCGACGATCAGCGTCATCGCCAAGCGAAGGTCAGGCTGAACCTCATTCGGCAGGCCCAGCATCTGCTTGAATTCGGCGGACCATTCCCACCTGTTCTGTACCGTATCGAAGTCCCAGATGCCGATCCCGGCGGCCTGGGCGGCCAGGCGGAAGCGTTCCTCGCTTTCGCGCAGGGCCTGCTCCGCGCGCTTGCGATCGTCGATATCCTCGACCGCGCCATACCAGCGCACGATATTGCCCTGTTCGTCCAGTCGCGGCGCGCCGCGGGATCGGAACCAGCGATAGCCTTCGCCGACGTTGGCCCGGTATTCCACGTCGATCGGCTGGCCGTCTATCTGCGCGCGGGCCCAAGCTTCGCGAATGTCCGGAAGATTGTCGGGATGCACGGTGGAGCGCCAGACATCGCCCAGGTAGGTCCCCGGTTTTGCTCCGACCTTCTCCAGCCATCGTGAGCTGATGGCCGACATCTTGCCATCGAGGCCGGTCGTCCAGGCATATTGTGGGCTCAATTCCACGGTATTGCGGTAGTGCTCCTCACTCTCCCGCAAGTCCGCCTCGGCCTGACGGCGAATGGTCTCATCCAGGACGATACCGATCGAGGACCCGTCCTGCAGGAAACTCACATGGACCGTGCCCCAGCGTTCGGTGCCGTCAGACCGCACATAGCGCCGATTCATCTGATAGGATTGACGCGTCACCGCATTTTCGCGGTACCGGTGAAGTATGTTTTCCGCTTCCTCGGGATGGGCGTGATCCTGGATGTTGATATGGGCGAAGTCCTCGTCCTCTCGCCCGATCAGCTCCTGATAAAAGGCGTTGACCGCCAGGACCGTCCCCTTGGACGAGCGATGAATGACGCCGACTTGCGACTTGCTCAGCGTTTCCATGAACTCCGCCGACGCGACCCAGCTCACCCCGTTCAAATTGGACGTGGCGGCCTGAAATTCGCGCTGAAGCCCGGCCAGATGCAGCGCGTCGAGCGCCGATGCGGCCTGGCTTTCGCAAGGAGGAGCGGCTTGCCGCACGAAGGTCACCTCTCTCAAAACGGCCCATCGCCCGCCCCCGAAGGGGCAAAGCGTCCCGGTATGGTCTGACCGTTACTATTGAGAGGCTTAATAAGGTGTTCAGCCTGGGCAGGTGATCTCCTTAATTACAGGCGATGCGGTCCTTTCTCCCGTTCCTTCAGGCACTATCGCCCGCGTCAACGCCGTGCGGACTTCGCCAGCCAAGCTGCCAACTGCGCGCGCTGCGTGGGACGCGTGGCCACGCGCTGGCGCAACGCGGTCTGCGCCTGCACCACCGGCTTGGCCTCGTCCGCAGGCAAGGTGGCGGCAAAGGTCTTCAGTTTGCCCTCCATCTTCGGGTCGGTGCTGGCGGCAACGATCCGGGCGATGAAGCGGGGGCGTCCGGCGCGTTCCACCAGTTTGTACACCGCAGCCTGGTTGGCGCGCACGAAATCGAACGCAAGCTCGGGATGCACGCTGCCGACCGAGGCGATCATCTGCGAAGCGCTAGTGGCGTCGGGCGTGCCGGAAATGGCGAGCGCGAGGGTTTCCTTGGCCAAGGCCTGGTCGTCTGCTCGACCCAGGCTGCTGAGATAAAGCTGGCGCTCCACCACGCCCGACGCCTTGCCCGCTTGCTGGCGCAAAAGATCCCAATCGGCCCGCGTGGCATTGCGAGCGGCAACATCGAGCCAGGTGCGCTTCAGCGGCCCGTCGAGCGCGGCGGGGGTCGTGGCCAGGGCCTGCAGCTTGCGGCGCGCTTCGGTGACGACGGCGGTATCGCCGGCAACGCCTAGGGTGGCGATCAATTGCGCGCGCAGCTTGGTGTCGGTCAGCGCCTCTCCGGCCTTCGGCTCGAAGCCCAACTGCTGCAGGCGCGGCGACCATGTGCGAGAGATCAGCGCGCCCATGCGATCGCGCACCGGGCCCTTTTCCAGCAGGCCGTAGGTCATCTGCCAAAGCGCGGCGGTATCGGCTGCCAGGGTGGCGCTGGCGTTGGCCGGCATGGCCGACAGCAGGTTCATCCCCGCCGCCATGTCCTGGTAGCCCGCCATCGAGAGCGAGAGATTGTCCCGCACCAGTCCATACTGGTCGATCGGCTTCAACGACCCGAACGTCTGCGTCAGCTTGGTGAGCGAAGGGGCATCGTAGAGCGTGCGATAATAGCCAAGCTGGCCGCTGTTCACCAGCACCGGCCCACAGCCCGCCAGCGTCACCGTCTCGGTCTTTTGCGCCATCAGGTGCCGTGTGGGCGCAGCATCGCCCACGCTGATCAGCAATGGCATCGGCCAGAGCGGCTTTGCGCCACCACGGCTTTGCGGATCGAGGGAGAAGGCGTCCTGCGTCAAGGCAAGGCTCGTCTGCCCTGCCTTGCAGGTGGCGGACTGCACGCGCAGCATCGGGACGCCGGGAATGGTGGTGAATGCCTGCGCGATACGGTTCACGTCCTTCGCGCCCGCGCCTTCGATCGCGGTCCACAAGTCGCTGCTGACCGTGTTGCCATAGGCGTGCTTGGCCATGTAGCTGCGCAGCCCCGCGCGCCAGGTGTCCGCACCGACATAATCCTCCAGCATGGCGATCGTCGCCTGGCCCTTCTCGTACGTGATCGAGTCAAACGCCTGCTCCATCTCGGAGACGGTGCGGATCTTTTGGACGACCGGGTGCGTGGTGGGCAGGGCGTCCTGCGCCATTGCTCCTTCACGCCCGTCGACGCCGTTCAGCTGGAAGTCCCACTCAGGATGAAAATGTGCGGTGATCTTGTCCGCCGCCCAGCTGGCGAAGCCTTCGTTCAGCCAGATATCGTCCCACCATGCCATGGTGACGAGATCGCCGAACCACTGGTGCGCCGTTTCGTGCGCCTGCGTGCTGTAGATATCCTGGATCTCGGCGGGGCTGGTGGTGGCGGGATCGAGCAGCAGGATACGCTCGAACGTCATGATCGCGCCCCAGTTCTCCATCGCGCCGAAGAACTGCGAACTGCCGGGGGCGGCGATATTATCCAGCTTGGGCAGGGGGAACTTCACGCCGAAGTAGTCATCGAACCAAGGCAGGATTTCGGCTAGGCCGTCGCGGGCATAGTTGGCCTTATCGCCGCTTCCGGCAGGGGCGATGATGCCCACTTCCACGCCGTCCGCCGCCTTCTTCGCCGTGCGCTCGAAATCGCCCATGCCGAAGAACAGCAGGTACGAACTCATGCGCGGAGTGGTGGCGAAGGTGACGCGCTTCAGGCCGCCGCTCAGCTTTTCCTCGCGCGCGGCGGGCATGTTGCTGACGGCCATCAGGTTGGCGGGAACGATGGCGGAAAGATCGAACGTGGCCTTGTAGCTAGGCTCGTCAAAGCTGGGCACGAAGCGGCGCGCATCGGGCGCTTCGAACTGGGTGAAGAGGGCGCGCGTGTCCTTGCCGGTGCGCTTGTCCGGGTAATTCAGCGCGAAAAGGCCGGACGGCTGCGTGCCGATCGTTCCGGAATACGTGATGTCCAGGCGATAGGCCCCTGGCGCGATCGGGCTGGCGGAATCGAAGTGCAAGGTTTGTGCGGCATCATCTGCGGCGACGGTGAGCGGCAGGCTCTTGCCACCCTTTGCGGCGATCAGCTGGGCCGAAGCGACTTTCAGGCCATTGCCATGCACGGTCAGCGAGGAAGCTTGGGTGAAGACTTGCAAGTCGATCCGCGCCTTGCCGGCGAAGGTCAGGTCCGTGGCATTAGGGGTCACTTCGATCTGATAGTGCGAGGGACGCGCCGTTCGCGGCAAGTCGCTGGGGATGGACTGGTCAAGCGGGGCAGCGGCGCTGGCCGCAGGGGCCGCCAACGTGGGCCAAGCGGCCGCCAGAGCGGCGATGGCGGAGATCGTGGCGAAGGTGCGGGGTAGTGAGCGCATGAAAAGAATGCTCCGCTATCGGAAAAATTCGTGGCGACGTAACAATGCATCTAGCGCGCACTTGCTCGTCAATCCAGTCAACGATTGAAGCGGCGGTAGGAGCCCGTCAAAATTCTTCGCGAATGCGGATGAGTCTGCGGGGCGTCAAATCGGCGAGGGTGGGGCAGCCAAGCTGCGCCATCGTCAACTCCAGTTCGGTGCGCAAAAGGTGCAGCGTATGTGCGACACCTGCCATCCCGGCCACGGCAAGGGCGTGCATCTGCGGTCGGCCCAGAAGCACGGCAGTCGCCCCAAGCGCGATCGCCTTGGCCATGTCCGCGCCGGAACGTATGCCGCTGTCGATCAGCACTGGCAGCGACGTGCCGATCGCATCGCGCAGTCCAGGCAGAACGTCCAGCGGACTGGGCAGCCCATCCAGCACACGGCCGCCGTGGTTCGACAGGATCAACCCATCCGCGCCCATTTCCACCGCGCGACGGGCGTCGTCGTCCAGCACCATGCCCTTTACGAGCACCGGCAGGCGTGTCGTGGCGCGCAGCCATTCTAGGTCTTCCCAGCGCGGCGCCGCATCGGCCAGCGCAGTGCCCAAAATGA
This sequence comes from uncultured Novosphingobium sp., assembly GCF_964277725.1. Taxonomy (NCBI): domain Bacteria; kingdom Pseudomonadati; phylum Pseudomonadota; class Alphaproteobacteria; order Sphingomonadales; family Sphingomonadaceae; genus Novosphingobium; species uncultured Novosphingobium sp. Next base: position 15,746 of record NZ_CAXYKL010000201.1, read on the forward strand.
TGCGGCCGCCCGCCGTCGCGGTCTGGCGCAGGCGCGTCATGCCTTTGAGGTTGGCGGCTTCGATCCCGGCGGGGAGCGACAGTCCGGCTGGCTTGATCGCCGCATCCACCGTCAGCACGATGGCTTCGAAACCGGCCGCCTCCGCCCGGCGAACCAGCGCCAGGGAGTCGGCACGATCGGGTTGAAGATAGAGCTGAAACCACAGGGGCGAAGGCGCGAGGCCAAGCTGGCGGGACGCGTCACGGGCGGTGTGGGCGATTTCCTCCAACGAGACGCTGGACAGGGTACTGGCGATCATGCCTGCGCCCAGCGCGGCGGCCGCGCGCGTGACTGCCAGTTCGCCATCGGGATGGGCCAGGCGTTGATAGGCGATGGGCGCCAGCATCAGCGGCGCAAGATGAGCGCGGCCAAACAGCGACAATGCCGTGCTCCCGCCGCGCAAGTCTGCCATGGCGCGCGGTAGAAACCCCCATCGTGCGAAGGCGGCGCGGTTTCGCGCCAGTGTCCGCTCCTCGCCAGCGCCTTCCTGGATGTGTCGCCAGACTTCGGGGGGGAGATGCGCTTGCGCCGCTGCCTCATAATCCGCCAGGGTGGTGATGCCCGGCGGCACGGTGGCATGCGACGGCTTGATCACGTCTGCGACCATTGGCGCAGGAGATTGTGATAGACCTGCGTGAAGGTATCGACCGAGCCATGCTCTGGATGATCGCTTGCCAAAGACTGGATCGCGCCATCCAGATCGAACAGCAACCGCCGCCGCTCGGGCGAGGGCACGAAGCTTTGCGTCCAGAAAAACGCGGCATAGCGCACGCCCCGCGTTACCGGGGCGACACGGTGGAGGCTGCTGCCGGGGTAGACGATCAGATGCCCCGCTGCCGGCTTGGCGCTGTGCGTGCCGAACGTGTCCGCGATCACTAGGTCGCCGCCGTCGTATTCGTCAGGATCGCTGAGGAACAGCGTGGCCGAGATGTCGGAGCGCAGATGCTCGCCCGTGCCCGGCATCGGGAAGATCGCATTGTCGACATGATCGCCGTACTGCCCCGCGCCCGCATAGCGCGAGAAGCGCGGCGGCAGGACACGCGCGGGCAGCGCGGCGGCGATGAACAGCGGGGTCTGGCCCAGCCGCTCCAGCACTTGCTGGCCCAGCTTCTGCGCCAGCGGATCGCTGGCGGCCAGTTGCTCGTTGTCCTTTACCCGCGCGGCGCGATGACCGGCGGTGGTGCGCCCGTCCGTCCAGGCGGCGCTCTCCAGCAAGGCACGCATCCGGCGCACTTCCTCGCGCGAGAACAGTTCGGGGATATCAACGACCATGCCCCATCCTTGCCGCCGCGGCGACGCCCTTGCAAAAGGAAAAGCCCGGCGGATGCATAGGGCTTGCATCCGCCGGGCCGTCCATCCTTGGAGAGGAGGACTTACATCTTCGCCGTGATGGTCAGCACCGCCGCACGCGCTTCGCCTGGCGTTGCCCAGCCATTGTTGCGGATGCGGGTGAAGTACAGCTTGTCACCCACGTTCTTCACGTTGAGCTGTGCCGAGACGTTGGGCGAGAAGTCGTAGGCCAGATAGGCCTGGTGGATCAGGAAGTCCTGCGAACGGATCGCCGGTGTAGTCGGTGTTCGGACGGTGAGCAGGAAGCTGCCCTGATACGTGAAGCCATAACCCACGGTCAGGCCGAACGGCAGGCGGTAGGTGGTGAACAGGCTGCCCGAATGCTTGGGAGTCTGCGGCAGATACTGGCCCGCGCCGGGATTGGGATTGGCGGGGGTGTTGGTGCAGGAGCCGGTGCCAGGATTCGCCAGGCAGTTGTCGGACACGGACTGAAGCAACTTGGCTTTCAGGTAAGTGTAGTTCGCCGTGATCGACCAGTTGGGCGTGATCATGCCCGATGCGCCTAGCGCGATACCATCGACGCGGGACTTGCCGTCCAGCTGCTGATTGGGAACGGTGGGATCGCCAGAGATGACCGCGTACTTGTCACGCTCGTTGCGGAAGGCCGCAGCGGTCAGCAACAGGCCGCCGTTGAACAGTTCGGCCTTTGCGCCGATCTCGTAGTTCTTGGCGCTTTCGGGGTTCACGTTGCAGGTCGTGCCGGTGATGATCGAGCCGTCCGGGTTCAGTCCGTCTGCCGTGCACGATCCGTTGACCGAGTTCTTCGACGGCGTCCGCGAATTGCCGTAAGCCGCATAGAGGCTGACCGCCTCGGTGGGCTTGTAATTCAGACCCACGCGGTACGAGAACAGCGTATCCGCCACCCGTCCGCGCGGGGCGGTGGTGATCTGCCGGAACTGGAACGGGCGGTTGGAGACGGTGCAGCCGGTGAAGGTGGCGCAATAGTTGATCGTGTCGTTGGTGCCGACGTTGCGCTCGATACGGGCAGCGGCGTTCAGTTCCAGCTTGCCCAGCTTCATCGTGTCCAGAAGATAAGCGGCGACGTTCGATTGTTCACTCAGAACATGGCTGCCCCGGACGAAGTTCAAAGGTCCGTTGTATACGTTGTTGCCATAGGTGAAGGGGGCAGGGCCGGGCACCACCGTGCCGGGATTGGCGATGTTGATCAGCGGGAAGCTGGCATAGGCCGGGCTGCCATTGGGATTGCGCAGGACGTTGCCGGTATCGAGATCATACTGTTCCCAGGTGGCGGCCGCGCCGAGATCGACGGTGTGTTCGATCGCGCCGGTGTTGAACAGGGCGCGCAGATCGATCTGGTCGAACATCAGCTGGTTGCGAGTGATACGGGTGTTACCGCGTGGACCGCTTGCCAGGTAATAGCCGCGCGGGACATTGGTGGGACAAGCGGCGCCCAGCGGGGTCAACCCATTTGTCAGGCAGTACGTGCCTTGCGGCGGGGCCACGATAGTGGTCTGGCGCGAATCCTGCCAGCGGGCGAGGTTGCGGATCGAAACCTTGTCGCTGAATTCATGCTCGAAGATCGCGGTCGCCTGATCGATATTGATCTTCTGCTTGTCGACATTGCGATAGCCGAAGTAGTCGCTGCGATCGACGCCGGGTACGATCCGGCCACCATAATAGGGTACGCCATACTGCGGCGTGTTATCATCCTCCTGGTGCCAATACTGCAGGGTCAGACGGGTGGGGCTATCCACACCGATCGTGACCGAAGGCGCGACACCCCAGCGCTTGTAATCATCCACATCGCGGCCCGGCACGTCGTTGCGATGCCACATCGCGTTGAGACGGAAGGCGATCAGGTCGTTGACGCGGCGGTTGAGGTCAACCGTGGCGCGATAGTAGTTGTCGGTGCCGATGCCGGCGGTGGCGACATAGGCGTCATTCGCCAATGGGCGCTTGGTGACCAAGTTGATGTTGCCGCCGGTGGAGCCGACGCCCGAGATAACCGAGTTCGCGCCGTTGGTGACTTCGATCTGCTGCAGGTTGAATGTGTCGGTGCGAGTGATCTGCGCGCTGTCGCGCACACCGTCGACTGTGATGTCGTTGCTGGCGCTGTAGCCGCGAAAGGTGATGTTGTCGCCCGGGCCCGTGCCGCCTTCGCCCGCGCCGAAGGTGACGCCGGGAACGGTCGAGAGCACGTCGCGCAGCGTCAGCAGGTTCTGCTGCTCGATCACTTCGTTGGTCAGGACGGTGATGGTCTGGGGTGTATCGCGAACGGTGCGAGTGCGCTTGGGCGATTCCAGCTTGCGGCCCGGTTCGTCGACGATGGCGCTTTCGGTCACCGTGACGCTGCCCAGCGATCGCTCGGCGCTTTCGGTCTGCTGCGCCTGGGCTGTCGAAGCGAAAGCCGGTGCGATGCAAGATAGCGCCAGGAACGTGCGGCGCGCGGTGAATGATCCCTTGGATGACATCAGAATTCCCCCCTCTTGAGTTTCAGGTCATGCGGTGAGAGGTCCGATATTGAGAGTCAGTCGCAGTAGCAAGCTAGAAAATGATGGATTGGGAACTTTATTGCAAATCGATTGCAAAAAGGGTTTTGACCGGATCAGTCAATCACAGCGTCGACCATCATCCGCTCCAGCGCCGGACTGATCCATTCCGCCACGCCTTGCTCGTCTCCGGCCAATGCGCGAACCGTAAGTCGCTTGCGAGTGGCGAGCCGCTGCATCTCTAATGGTGGCAGCACCGTCAAAGCCGTGGCCCAAGCGTCAGCCATCATCGCGCTTCGGTGCAAGACGCTCAGGCTCAGCATATGCGGGACGGCAGCGCCGGTTCGTGGATCGATCGTGTGGCGTCCGCGTACGTAGTCGCCCGAGGTGGCGACTGCCATCTGGTGCAGCGCGATCCGCAGCGGTGCGCTTTCCGAGGTCGGAGTTTCCAAATCGACCCACCACGGATCGCCGTCAGGGCGCAGACCCAGCCCGAGCAGTTCGCCCCCGATCTCCACCAAGGCATGGTAGCAATTGCTCTGGGTCAGCAATTCGCCCAGGGCGTCGACCGCAAAGCCCTTGGCGATGCCGGAAAAATCCAGATGGACGCCGCCCGGCTGGCGCAGGCGCCTGGTCTGGGCATCGTAGGCAAGACGGTGCGCGCCGACGTGTCGGAGCGATTGCCCGATCGTATCGTGATCCGGGGCCTGCGCTGCCGGCGTAGGGCCAAAGCCCCAGAGGTTGACCAGTCGCCCCGCCGCCGCATCGAACGCGCCGCCGCTGGCTTCCCCGACAGATAAAGCCGCCTCCCAGACCGTCGCGAAGTCTGCCGGGAGCGCAAGCCAGGTGCCCGCGGCGGCGCGGTTGAACCCGCCAAGGAGCGAATCCTCACGCCAGTGGCTCATCTGTGCCAGGATCGCCTCAAGCCGCTGCTCGATCGCCTGGCGCAGGGAGTTGACGTGCAAGCCCGGCGGCTGGGCCAGGCGCACGTGCCATGTCGTGCCCATCGTCTCGCCCCGCAGATCGACCACGGGCGCACCCGGCTTCCACCCGGACAGCGCGCCGGGGTCGATCTCTAGCGGGACGGCGAGGCGCAAGGTGGGCTCAGGGTGCGACCACTTCCAGCACCGTCGTGAAGCTCAAACGGCGTTCGGTGGCCTTGGGCTCCGTCGTCTTGGCGTCCGTGGTGGTTGCGTTCAGCCAGTACATGGCCGGCACCGGCCACTTGACGTGGAGTACGCCGTCCGCGCCGGTCTTCAGCTCTTGCGCATCTTCAGCCTCGCGGTACTTCTTGCCGCCGGGCACCACCGCCACGGTCAGGCCGGCGGCGGGCTTGCCGTCCACCAGGACGCGGAACTGGCCTTCTTCGTCGGCGACGAGGCTGCCGGGCAGAGTGATCGGCTGGAACTCCAGGCCCTTGCCGGTCACGCGGTAGCTGGCGGCGGTGGGCGCATCCGCGGTGACGTAAACGTAGTTGCGCGCGATCGTCTCGCTCAGCTTCACGTCCGTCGCGTTGGCGGGGATTTCCGCTGCCGTGGCGACGAACTTGGGCGCAGCCTCGCCTGCGGGGCGGTTCATCGCCGGGCCGGGCATCCTGCCGCCCGCTCCCCCGCCGCCGTTGCGCCCGCGGTTGCCGATGCGCCAGGTTTCGCCGTTCACCTTGAACGAGCCCATCAGCCCGGTGCGCTCCATTCCAATCACCCAGGTGCCTGGCTTGTCGATCTTCACGTCAAAGGTGGAGCGATACCGCAGCGTGGCCGCGTTCTCCACGTGGCCTTCGGTGCCATCGGGGGCCCAGACCTTGATCTGGGTGGGATCGATCGGGAAGTGATCGGCATAGAACAGGTCGTTGGAAACCGCGCCGTCCACCGTCACGTACTCGCTGGTTCCGGCAAGCGTGGTGGTGGAAGGCAGCAGCCACTGGCGATGCGCCATGGCGGGAGTGGAAAGCGCGGAGTGAAACGCGGCGGCAGCGATCAGGGCGTAACGGATGTTCATGGTGATTCCCTGTTGATGGTGATGAAGTCGTGCGGAACGCGGCGATCAGCGAATCGACACCGCCCCAAGCTCGGTCTTGCCCGAGGCCGCGCCGCCGCCGCGCGGCACCGTGATCGGCACGGAGACCAGTTCGCGCCCGCCGGTTTCGCGCGCGGCTTCGACCTTAAGGACGTACTGGCCCGCAGGCACGTTGGGCAGCGGGATCTGGTACGTGCCGGGCGCGCGGGTCGCGCCGCTCACGCCGTCGGCGGGCAGCTTGAGCGAACGGCCACCCTTGCGCCACCAAGTGCGCAAATCCGCCAGCCACTTCGTGCCCGGCTCGCGCCCGCCCTTTTTCAGGTCGTACCAGACGAACACCGTCTTCGCCTCGCCACCGGCCACCGGCTCCAGCCAGCCGACGACGTAGGGCTTGTGATATTCCGCCACATTGATGCGTGGAACGGTGACGCTGACGGTCGCGGCGGCGGCGGGGACGGCCATCGTCGTCGCGGCGAGCAGCGGGATTGAGGGCAGGGTTTTCAGGTTCATCGGCAAGAGCGGACCTTTCGCGGTCAGTGGATGAAGAA
>NZ_CAXYKL010000202.1:0-48236 GCF_964277725.1 uncultured Novosphingobium sp.
GGGGTGCTGCCTCCATTATTACCAGACCAAGAGCAAGATGTTGGTTGGCATGTTGGTTGATCGTGGCGGTAACGGACAAATCCCAGCGATATCAATGCCTTACAAGAGCAGCTGGCGGAGCGGGAGGGATTCGAACCCTCGATACGCTTTTGGCGTATACTCACTTTCCAGGCGAGCGCCTTCGACCACTCGGCCACCGCTCCGCGTGCACTGGAAGGGGGCCCCTAGCGTGCGGCGGGGGGTTACGCAAGACGTGCGGGCGTGGCATCGAGCGATTATGGTTCGACGGGTCATGATGTTGGGTTGCGGGCTCCTCACGATCGGGGGTGGCGTGGGCTTTTCCGCCCTTGCGGAGGCAGGGTCTGATGGCGGCTTGAAGCCGGCACTGGCCTCAAAGACGCCCGCGCAGGTGGTTGCAGAGGCGCAGCCGGGCGAGTGGATCGCGATTCCGGCGGAGGATCTGCTTATCCTGGAGCTTTCCCCCGCTGTTGCCGTGCCGCTACAAGAAGCTGCGCCCGAAGCGGCATCTGTGGAAAAACCAAAGGGAGGGGAGGCCGTCGCCGCTCCGTCTTCGCCGGTTGCCCAGCGGGACAGCATTACACCGCGGGATATCGTAGTGACCGGGCCGGTTGCGCCTGCGATTGCACTTCAGCGGGTCGTGATCCAGTTAATCGGGCCGCCATACTCGCAAGGCTGGGTTTCGAACATTCGGTTGCTGGCCGCGCAGCATTGGTGGGACGGGTTGGCCATCGTCCGGGTTCAAGACAACTACGTCGTGCAGTGGGGTGATCCGGACGCGGCTGAGCCGGCGCTGGCGCGCGCGCTGCCCTCGCACCTCCAGAAAATGCCGCCGGCGGACTACGTGGCGGGTAAGCCGGGCGAGTGCGGACGCTTTGCCGAAATCTGCCCCCCGCAGTCGCTAGGCTACTTCACCACCGACGCGATAAAGGACGCCTATGCCGATAGCGCCGGCTTCGTGGCGGGCTGGCCGGTGGCGGTGCGGGGGGCGCGTAGCTGGCCGGCGCATTGCTACGGCACGGTCGGCGTGGGCCGCGAGAATTCGCCCGATACGGGTAGCGGGGCGGAGCTATATGCCGTGATCGGCCAGGCGCCGCGCCAGCTGGACCGCAATATTGCCGTGGTGGGCCGCGTGATCGAAGGCATGGAGCATCTCTCTTCACTTCCACGCGGAACGGGCGATCTGGGCTTCTATGAAAAGGCGGAGGAGCGCGCGCGCATCGTCTCGATCCGGCGTGGGAGCGATGTGCCGGACTTGCCCGGGTTTGAGTATCTTTCAACCACCAGTCCCAGTTTCGCGACATATGTACAGGCGCGCGCGAACCGGCAGGATGCATTCTATGTGCAGCCGGCCGGCGGGGTGGATGTGTGCAACGTACCGGTGCCAGTGCGACGTGTGGCAGTGCCGGAGGTGGCGTCGGTGAAAAAACGGCGCTGATCGTCCGGTTTTGAAGTCCGCCCGGAGGCCTTGGCTGCGCAACCGGTGTCTCGACTTCGCTCGATCCGAGCGGGGGCTTGTCTAAGCTCGTAAGACATCCCGCCGCAGTGGAATCCCTAAATGCGCTGAGCTTCGGAGACGGCGTCGCTGGCGCGCAGGGAGCCGATGATGCGTGTCAGGTGCGCCAAGTCAGACACCTCCATATCCACCTCGTACGTGCCGAATGGCTCATCGCGCTGGACCATCTGCAGGTTGACCACGTTGGCGCGGTTGCGCGCCAGAATATCGGTGACTTCCGCCAACGTGCCGGGGCGATTGTATAGCACCAGGCGCAGGCGTCCGATTGCACCGGTGGTGCGCTCTCCCCATGATACGTCCAGCCAATCGGCATCGACGCCGCTGGCCAGCGTCATGCAATCGATGGTGTGCACTTCCACCTTCTGATCGGAGCGGCGCAGGCCGACGATGCGATCACCCGGCACCGGGTGGCAGCACTCGGCCAAATGGAAACCCATGCCGGGCGTGAGGCCCTTGATCGAGATCGCCTGCTCCTGCACCGGCCAATCGATGTCCTCGGGCAGTTCCGCGGTGCTGCCGGGGCATATCGCTTCCATCACCTGCCGGTCCGTCAGGCGGGCTGAGCCGATGGCGACCATCAGTTCCTCCTCGTCCCGCAGGCCAAGGCGACCGACGCCGGCCGAGATCGCCTTCTTGCCGATCTTGCCAGGCAGGCGCGAGATAATCTCGTCCAGCAAGGTCGAGCCGATGGCGGCGATTTCCTGCCGCTCCTTGGCGCGCACGGCGCGGCGGATGGCAGCACGTGCCTTGCCGGTCACGACAAAGCCCAGCCACGCCAGCTGTGGCTCGGTATGCGTGCTGCGCACGACTTCCACGACGTCCCCGTTGGCCAGGCGCGTTCGCAGCGGCACGAGGCGACCGTTGATCTTCGCCCCCACTGCGGAGTTACCCAGCTTGGTGTGGACCGCATAGGCGAAATCCACCGCGGTCGAACCCTTGGGCAACTGGTGCAGCGCACCCTTGGGCGTAAAGGCGAAGATGCGATCGGCGTAGATCGCCAGCTTGGTATGCTCCAACAGTTCTTCGGCATCGTGGCTGGCATCGACGATCTCGATCAGATCGCGCAGCCAGCCGACCTGGCCGTCAGGCCTGATGGCGCTGCCAGGCTTGTCTCCACCCTGCTTGTAGGCCCAGTGCGCTGCCAGACCGAACTCGTTGGTGCGGTGCATCTCATGGGTGCGAATCTGCACCTCCATGCGCATCGAATTTTCGTAGATCAAAGCCGTGTGCAGCGATTTGTAGCCGTTGTTCTTGGGCGTTGAGATGTAGTCCTTGAATCGCCCTGGGATCATCTGCCAGGTCTGGTGCAGGATGCCGAGCGCCCTGTAGCAATCCCCTGGCGTGTCCACCAGGACGCGAAACGCCATGATGTCAGTGATCTGTTCGAACGTAACATGGCGCTCGCTCATCTTGCGCCAGATCGAATAAGGGTGCTTTTCCCGGCCCGCCACTTCGACGACAAGTCCCGCCTCGGCCAGCGCCTGGCGAACGGCGAACGCGATGGCGTCCACCTGCCCGCCTTCCTGGTTGCGGATCTGCGCCAGGCGACCGGTGATGATGGCGTAGGCCTCGGGCTCCAGCTGCTCGAACGCCAGCAACTGCATTTCACGCATGTATTCGTACATGCCCACGCGCTCGGCCAGAGGCGCGTAGATATCCATGGTCTCACGCGCAATACGGCGGCGCTTGTCTTCACTCTTGATGAAGTGGAGCGTGCGCATGTTGTGCAGCCGATCCGCCAGCTTGACCAGCAGGACACGCAGGTCCTCGCTCATCGCCAGCAGGAACTTGCGCAAGTTCTCCGCCGCCCGCTCATTCTCGGGCATGGCCTCGATCTTGGAGAGCTTGGTGACGCCATCGACCAGACGGGCCACTTCGGGGCCGAACTTTTGCTCGATCTCCTCCACGGTGACGAGCGTGTCCTCGACGGTATCGTGCAGCAGCGCAGTGATGATGGTCTGCTGATCCAGCTTCAGCTCGGTCATCAGGCCGGCCACCTCTATCGGGTGGCTGAAATAGGGATCGCCGCTGGCGCGCTTCTGGCTGCCGTGCTTCTGCACGGTATAAACATAGGCGCGGTTCAGCAGGGCCTCGTCGGCCTCTGGCGCATACTCAAGGACACGTTCGACAAGTTCGTACTGGCGCAGCATTCCCGTACCACCATGTGGCATTTTTCCCCACGGCGGCAAGGGTTATGTGCGCTGGCGCGATCCTCCGGAGGCTGCCCCGTTGCCTAGAACAGGCCGGGCACGTCCAGCTGCGCCGCGTTCGGCTTGGCAGGACGCAGCAGGTGCATGCCCGAACCGGCTGTGGCAGAGGCACTGGCGGTGCTGGAAATCGGGGTGCAGGAACGCCCCGCCAGGAAGCCTAGCGCGGCGCTGATGGATTGCTCCTGCGGATCGCCCAACGACCGGAAGATATCATCGCCCGCCTGGCAGGTGACCGCCATCTGGCTGGCGAGGCCAGAATAATACTCACCCTGCCGCGCGGAGTTCTCAGTTTTCAGGGCGACGGCGCGCAAGCGGTCGTCGCATTCCGAACGGTCGAGAGCGATCTGTCCTACCGGCTTGCCAAAGGTGTTGTCACCGATCAGCGCGACGTTGTTGCCCAGGAACGGACGTTGCGCGTTGATCACCAGCTCGCTGGCGGACGCGGTGCGCCGTGTGCCGATGAACGCAACCTTCGTGGCGGCGATCGCCTGCGGTTGCGAACCGATGATATTGGTGACGTTCTGGCTCGCCTTGGAAGGCCGGAACGTTTCGTAACTCAGCACTTGGCCGGCGCGTTGGGCGTTCAGCAATTCGCTGAACAGGTTCGCCACAGAGATCAGGCCGCCGCCGTTATAGCGCAAGTCCACGATCACTTCGGTGACCCCTTGCGCCTTGAAATTGGAAAAAGCTTCGCGCAGCGCACGGTCAGCAGGGCCAACGAAAGTCCGCAAGTTGATGTAGCCCACCTTGCGGCCACCATCGTCGATGATCCTGATGCCGAAGCGCGAGGAGATCGGCGGAATATCGAACGGACGCTTGATGATCGAAATAGTGATCACCGCAGAGTTCGGCTGACGGATCTGCAGGACGCGCCCGGTGCCGTCGGTATCTGGGCCCAAGGCATCGGACACCGCGTCCCATCCGCCCGCCTTCACCAGATCGGGTATCGTGCGAAGATTGCTGTTGCTGGTGCCGATCGCCAGGATTTCCGTTCCGCGATCGAGACCCGCCGACAGGCCCGGCGCACCTTCGTAGGCGTCCACCACAAACAGCTTGGGATCGGAATAGGCCTGGAACTGCACGCCGAACCCGGCCGAGGTGCCGCTGGAATAGAAAGCGTCCTCTTCCTTGATCGACGTCACGTGCGTGAAAAAGCGATCCTGCCGCTTGGCGCGCGCAGGTGCCACCAGAGCATCGACGTAATCATTGAGATCGCTGAAGCTGGCTGGGTTGAGGCCCTGCGCCAGATCGCCTGGAAACAGGTACCACTCGTTGAGCTGCCCCAGCGCCCATTGCTGGCGCGAGGCAAGAGAGCAGGCCGCGGAGGGAGTCGGCGTCGGACTGGGTGAAGGACTGGGCGATGGCGCCGGGCTGGCGGTGCCGCCAGAGCTGAAGGAACCGCCATCCCCGCCCCCGCCGCACCCGGACAACAGGGCCAGCGCCGCCATAGCCGAAGTGAACGTGCCCCTGTGCTTCATACCCGCCCTCAATGCCCTTGGGCATCAGGATTAGCGGCTGATATGCCCAAGTCAAAGCAGGTTATGTGACAGTCCGGAGTTTGGCCTCTCCATCGGAACTCACCTCAGCTCCAGGTGGCTTCGGGCGGCAAACTCATCAGGATCGCGTCGATGTTCCCGCCGGTCTTGAGGCCGAACAGCGTGCCGCGATCGTACACTAGGTTGAATTCGGCGTAACGTCCCCGCCATTCCAGCTGCCGCGCTTTATCGGCCGGAGACCAGGCCATGCCCAGGCGACGCCGCACGATGCGCGGAAAAACCGCCAGGAACGCTTCGCCCACCGCCTTTGTAAAGGCGAAGTTCGCCTTCCACTGCGCTTCATCCGCGCACTCACGGTGGTCATAGAAGATCCCGCCCACGCCGCGGTGCACGCCGCGATGGGGGATATAGAAGTATTCATCCGCCCAGGCCTTGTAGCGATCATAAGACCCGGGCGCGCCAAGATCGCACGCGGCCTTGAACGCGGCGTGGAATTCGGCCGTATCCTCATCATACGGGATCGGCGGATTGAGGTCCGCGCCGCCGCCGAACCAGGCTTTGGTCGTCGTAAGAAAACGGGTGTTCATATGGACCGCCGGAACATGCGGGTTCGCCATGTGCGCCACAAGGCTGATGCCGGTGGCGGTGAACGCATTGTTCTCGGCACTGGCACCGTGGACGCTGGCCGCGAAGTCCTTGGCGAAACCACCACCCACGGTGGAGACGTTCACGCCGACCTTTTCAAAGGCCTTGCCTTTCATAACACCGCGCGTGCCGCCGCCGGTGTCCCCCGCCTCACCTTCCAGCGCCTCGCGCTTCCACGGGGTATATTCGAAAGTGGCCTCGCTGCCGACCTCGCGCTCAATCGCTTCGAACTCGGCGCAGATCGCATCGCGCAAGTGCTCGAACCAGGTACGGGCGCGGGCGGTGAAGGGTGTCCAGTCGGTCATCAGGGGCGCTTGCCAAATCATGGCGGTTGCGGCAAGGGCGCTGCATGGTTCCCTTTTCGTTCTGTGGCGAGGAGATGCGGCTGGTCGGCCGTGCGCTTTACTGGCCGCGTGAACAGGCGCTGCTGGTCGCGGACCTGCATCTAGAAAAGGCCAGCTTCTTCGCCCGCGCTGGGCAGTTGCTGCCTCCTTACGACAGCCGGGAAACGCTGGAACGGCTGGCGCTTGCCATCCGCGAAAGCGGCGCCCGCCGCGTCTATGCCCTGGGCGATAATTTCCATGATGATGGCGGCTTCGGCCGGCTTGAGCCACACGCCGCCGGCATGCTGGCGGCGCTGACCCGGGCGGTGGAGTGGGTCTGGATCACCGGCAACCACGATCCCTCGCTGGAAAAGGCGGCGGGCGGCGATGTGGTCGAAGAAGCCAAATTGAGCGGCCTGATCCTTCGCCACAAGGCCTATCCTGGGGAAATCGCGCCGGAATTGTCGGGCCATTTCCATCCCAAGCTGATGATCGCCACGCGCGGCCGCCGCATTTCCCGCCCTTGCGCCGTGGCGAGCGAACGGCGGATGATCCTGCCCGCGTTCGGGGCCTTGACCGGGGGGATGGATGCCGGCTCGACGGAGATCCTGGCGGCGATGCAACCGGCCAGAACGATCGACGCGATTTTGCCCGCAAAAGGTCGTCTCGTGCAGTATCCCCTCTGGCGCGCGGCGGCCTGACACCCCATATTGCGGTCAGCAAAATCGAAGAAACAGCTGCGCGGGAACTGGACGCGCCATTTCGCACTTTGCTTGCACGTCAAATTCGCAGTATTGGCGCGCATTCCACCATAACGTGTAAACGACTCAGGAGAACGCATATAGCACCCCCACCCCGGCGCAGCATGGCGCCACCGGTCAAGAGCGGACCGCGCTACAACAATCTGATCCAGTCAGACAAAGTCCGTGTGATCGATGAAAACGGTGAGAACCTGGGCGTGTTGTACACGCGTGAGGCGATCGAACAGGCGGCGGCGGTAGGCCTCGACCTGGTAGAAGTTTCGCCGAACGCCGATCCGCCGGTGTGCAAGTTCCTTGATGTCGGCAAGTTCCGCTACGAAGCGCAGAAGAAGGCCAACCTCGCCCGCAAGTCGCAAAAGACGCAGGAGATCAAAGAGATCAAGATGCGTCCCAATATTGACGATCACGATTATGACGTGAAGATGCGCAACGTTGCGCGCTTCATCGATGATGGTGACAAGGTGAAGGTGACACTGCGTTTTCGTGGTCGTGAGCTTTCTCACCAGCAGTTGGGCATGGACTTGCTGCGCCGTGTTCAGGCCGATGTGGCCGAGACGGCGAAAGTGGAGGCCTACCCGCGCATGGAAGGCCGCCAGATGCTGATGGTCCTTTCACCCAAGTAACAGGTTTGCCCCCTCCTCGAAAAGGGGAGAGGGGCAACCCCTAAAGCCCACCTACAGACCGCTTAAGCCAATATGGCTGGCCCCGGTCGAGCGATCGGGGCATGGGCGCGATCATGGCAAGCACTCCATCCGAACCCCGCGTCGGCACTGTCCACTTGGTGGGCGCCGGGCCGGGCGACCCCGATCTCCTGACCTTGCGCGCCGCGCGTTTGCTGATGTCGGCTGGACTGATCGTGCATGACGGCCTCGTCTCGCCCGAAATCCTGGCGATGACGCGCGGCGGTGCCCGACTGGTTTCGGTCGCAAAGGCCCGCTCCAATCACACTATGAAGCAGGAAGATATCAACGCCCTCCTCGTGCGAGAGGCTCTGGCCGGGCAGGATGTCGTACGGCTGAAAGGCGGCGATCCTTTCATCTTCGGTCGCGGTGGAGAGGAAGCGGAGGCATGCCGCGCCGCCGGCGTGCCGGTGCAGGTGGTGCCCGGCATCACGTCTGCCCTGGGCGCTTCGGCCGCTGCCCAAATCCCGCTGACGCACCGCACCAGTGCCTCGATCGTCAGCTTCGTCGCCGGACAATGCAAGGGCTTGAGCGAGCAGAACTGGGCTGGCCTCGCCGGCAAGGATCGCACGCTGGTCATTTTCATGGGCCTCGCCACGGCGGCGCAGATCGCGGAAAAGCTGATGGCGGACGGCCTCGCACCGGAAACTCCGGTGGCGGTAATCGAGAATGCGACCCGTTCCGCGATGCGCGTTTTGCGCGGACCGCTTGCGGGATTGCCCGACCTGGTGCAGGGGCATCGCGTCCGTAGTCCCGCATTGATCGTCATCGGCGATGTGGCGGCGGAACAAGATACAACCGTGCGCGCGATCGCGCTGGAGGCAGCACAGTGAAGATCCTGACCGGCAACGACCTGAAGAGCGGCGCCGTCATCTGGTGGGATGGCCAAGGCTGGTCGCTCCATGTCAATGACGCCGCCGACGTGGCCGACCAGGGCGCGAACCTCATCGCGCGTGAGGAAGCGGCCCAGAACGTGTTCGCCGCCTACGTCATCGACGGCGAAAAGACGGCCGACGGTGTGCGCCCCGCGCACATCAAGGACCGTATTCGCGCGCTCGGCCCCACGGTCCGCCCCGACCTGACGCTCAAGCCCGCCGATCCTTCAGCCCTCAACTGGGTGATCTGATATGTACAAGTATGATCAATACGACCAGCAGATGGTCGACACCCGCGTCGAGGAATTCCGCGATCAGGTGCGCCGCCGCCTGTCCGGCGAGCTGACGGAAGAGCAATTCCGCCCGTTGCGCCTGCAGAACGGCCTCTATTTGCAGCTGCATGCCTACATGCTGCGCGTAGCGGTGCCCTATGGCACGCTCAGCAGCGCACAGATGCGGCTGCTGGGCGACATCGCAGACAAGTACGATCGCGGCTACGGCCACTTCACGACGCGCCAGAACATCCAGTACAACTGGATCAAGCTGGAGGACACCCCCGACCTGCTGGCCGATCTGGCCGGCGTTGAGATGCATGCCATCCAGACCAGCGGCAACTGCATCCGCAACATCAGCTCCGACCAGTACGCCGGTGCCGCCGCGGACGAGCTGATCGACCCCCGTCCTTACGCAGAGCTGCTGCGTCAGTGGTCCAGCTTCCACCCCGAATTTCTGACCTTGCCGCGCAAGTTCAAGATCTGCGTCATCGCCAGCGACACCGACCGCGCCGCGATGAAGCTGCACGATATCGGCATCCAGATGGTGCGCAGTTCCGCTGGAGAGATCGGCGCGCAGTTCTACGTGGGCGGCGGCATGGGCCGTACACCCATGATCGCGCCGATGATCCGTGACTTCGTGCCGTTGGATCAGTTGATCACGTACTCGGAGGCGTGCCTGCGGGTGTACAACCGCTACGGCCGTCGCGACAACAAGTATAAGGCGCGGATCAAGATCCTGGTCCATGAACTGGGCAAGGACGAATATACCCGCCAGGTCGAAGAAGAGTTCCAGCACCTGCTGAGCCAGGGCATCGAGCCGCCGATCGCCGAGCTCGATCGGATTAAGCAATACTTCGGCGACCCTGCGTTCGAGACCGGCCTGTCCGACGATCTGGACCTGTCCGACCCCGACTTCCGCCTGTGGGTGGAGCGCAACACGCAAAGCCACAAGCAGGCGGGCTACGTGATCGCCACGGTCAGCCTGAAGCCTGTGGGCGGCATCCCAGGCGATGCCACCGCCGACCAGATCCGCCTGATGGCCGAGATCGCGCGGGACTACAGCTTTGACGAGCTGCGCGTCACGCACGCGCAGAACATCGTTTTCCCGCATATCCGCAAGGCCGATCTCTATACGATCTGGCAGAAGCTGGACGCCGCGGATCTGGGCACCGCCAACCTCGACACCATCGGCGATATCATCGCTTGCCCCGGCCTGGACTATTGCAGCCTGGCCAACGCACGTTCGATCCCGGTGGCGCAGAAGATCTCCGAGCGGTTTGCCGAAAAGCAGGCCGAGCTGGGCGAGCTGAAGCTGAAGATCTCGGGCTGCATCAACGCCTGTGGCCATCACCACGCCGGGCACATCGGCATCCTGGGCGTCGACCGCAAGGGCAAGGAGAATTACCAGCTCCTTCTGGGCGGATCGGAAGGCGCGGATACCTCGCTGGGCCAGATCACCGGCCCCGGCTTCGACGAGGACGGCATCGTCGGCGCGGTGGAAAAGGCGACAGAAGTGTACTTGGCCCAGCGTGAAGGCGAGGAGCGCTTCCTCGATACTTATCGCCGCATCGGCATGGCTCCGTTCAAGGAGGCGCTCTATGGCTAAGTGGCCCGATCCCACCCGTCCCGCTCGTCCGTTCCGGAAGTCGCTCCATGTCTGATGTTCAGTTCCGTTTCCGCGATGACGAGCCGGTATCCGACCCTGCAGTTACAGTCGGCTCCTTTGCCGACCAGACCAACGCCACCGCCGTGCGGGTCGAGCCGGGCGATGATGCGCGCGAACTGCTGCCCCATCTCGATCGCCTGCGGCTGATAGAGGTGAATTTTCCCGCCTGGACCGACGGGCGCGGTTATTCCTCCGCGCGCGTTTTGCGCGAAGCCGGCTTCACCGGCGAAATCCGCGCGGTGGGTGATGTCGTGATCGACATGCTGAGCCACCTGAAGCGCTGCGGCTTCGACGCCTATGCGCCTGAAAAACCGCTCAATCCTGCCGATGCCCAGGCCGCGTTCGATCGCTGGGCGGACGTGTATCAAGCCACAGCCGACGGCCGTCAGCCGATCTGGGCCAAGCGTTACGGCTAAAGCAGAGTGGGCCTGGAAGCCCGCTATGTTTAGGTTGGGTATGCCTTCGACAGCCCTTCCGAACATCCCTCACCGAGAACCCGTTTGGAGGTTTCACTGCGTCGTTGCCGCCGTTGTGAAATAACGCAGTGGCACCGACGAGAAATCTCTACCGCCAATTAGCAGAAAATCCCGCTAAACCCGGTGTTCCTTTTTCTTCGTCGACTCTGGCTGCTCCGCAACCCATGTGAACGTGACTAGAAAAGCCCGTGTCGATTTCACGGGCCATTCGGGATCGACATCATGTTCAAGGATATCGAAGCCAAGCTGGAGCCGCAAAGCGCCGATCGTATTCGCGATCGGCTGGACACGTCGGCACGCTTCAACGAGGCGGATGCGCTGCGGCTGAACGGCCTGTTTCGCGGCACCGACACTGTCGAGATGCTGGAAACCCTGCTACGTGAACAAATGGCCGGCGATGTGGCGATCGTCTCCAGTTTCGGCGCGGAAAGCGCGGTACTGCTGCATCTGGTCAGTCGCATCGATCCCACCGTACCGGTGCTGTTCCTCGATACCGGCAAGCACTTCCCAGAAACGCTGGCTTATCGCGATGCCCTGATCGCCCGGCTTGGGTTGACCGACGTTCGCAATCTCACCCCCGATGCGAATGACATTGCCAAGCGCGATGAGACGGGCCTGCGCTGGTCCTACGATCCTGACGGCTGCTGCGAAATCCGCAAGGTGAAGCCTTTGGCAAAGGCGCTAGCGCAGTTTGACGCCACCATCACCGGGCGAAAGGCGTTCCAGGCGGCCACGCGCTCCAGCCTGCCCCGCTTCGAGATCGACAAGACTGACGCTCAAGGCCGCTTGAAGATCAACCCACTGATCGACTGGTCGGCGGAGGACATCGCTGCCTACGTCGCCGCGCATGATCTGCCCCCGCACCCGCTGGTGGCGGAAGGCTATCCTTCGATCGGCTGCTCGCCCTGCACCAGCAAGGTCGCGCCGGGCGAGGATGCCCGGTCCGGCCGGTGGAAGGGCTGGGACAAGACTGAGTGCGGCATCCACGTCGGCGGCGTCAGCAGCGTTTCCACAGACCTGCCTCCGGGATACGATCCGGTCTTCTAAGACCTGGTATTACTCCCGGCGGCCTACTCCGTGCAGCGTTTCGAGCAGTTGCGTTTCAGTCCATCCACCGCCAAGCGCGCGGTAGAGGGTGACGCGGGCGTTTAACGCATCGCTGCGCGCCTGTACCAGAGACAGTTCGGCTGACAGCAGCCCACGCTGGGCGTCCAATTGCTCCAGGAAAGGCGAGTAGCCCGCGCGATAGCGGTTGCGCGCGAGGCGGTAGCTTTCCGCCAGGGCCGCTCGCTGCGCGCGATTGATACGCAACTGCTCATCCGCGCTCACCACCCCGGCCAGTGCGTCATCCACCTCGCGAAAGGCGGTCAGCGCGGCGCGGCGATAAGTTTCCGCCGCTTGGTCGCGCTGCGCCGCCGCGCTTTCCACGCCGGCCTGCAACCGCCCGCCCTGGAACAGCGGTGCCAGCACGCTGCCGCCAATCGACCAGATCGTGATCGGGTCTCCCAACAGAGACGAGATCGCCAGACCGCCCGCGCCCGTCAGCCGCACGCTGGGCAGGAAACGCTTGCGCGCCGCCGCCAGCGAGCGGTCCGTGGCGACCAAGCTGGCTTCCGCTTGCGCCACATCGGGCCGCCGCGCCAGCAACTGCGATGGCAGACCTTCCGGAACCGGAGCGGTAAGCAGGGCATCGAGCGAGGCCCCCCGCGTCACGGGACCGGGTAAATCGCCGGTCAGCAGCTGCAACGCATTCTCCTGGCGCACGATAGCCTCTCGCGCGGCAGGGATCAGACGTGCGGCGGCCTGATAGTCCGCCTCCGCCTGCTCCAATTCCAGCTTGGGTGAGTAGCCCGCTTCCACCCGCCGGCGGATCAGTCGCAGCGAATCGGATCGCGCGGCCAGAGTTTCTCGCGTTACCTTCAGCCGACCGTCCAGCGCGAGAAGCGTGACGTAGCCGCTCGCGGCGGTAGAGGCGACCGATAGCCGCACCGCATCGCGCGCGGCCTGGCTGGCGATCCACTGCGCCCGTGCGGCTGCGCGGCTGTCCGCCAGGCGACCGAACAGATCGATCTCCCAAGCGGCCTGGACCTGCGGCTGCGCGCCCGTAGACTCGCTGGGCTGTCCGAAAGCATTGACAGTTCGCGCCTGGCTGACCCCGACCGACGCATCCAGCATCGGCAGCAGCGCGGCGCGAGCGTTCAACTCCGCCGCGCGCGCTTCACGCACCCGGCCCGCCGCGATCGCGATATCCGGGTTTCGCTCCAGCGCGCGCTCGACGACGAGCGACAACTTCGGATCGCCGAAGCCCTGCCACCACTGCGCCTCCAGCGTGGCTTGCGCAGCCAGCGGCGTACGCCAGCCGGACGGCGGCGTGACCGGCTCTACCGCGACCGTCTCGACGCGTGGCCCCGTGCAGGCAGCAAGCCCGCCCGTCAGCACACCCGACAGCGCGAGGGCAAGGGCCTGTCTCACTCGCCGGTCGCCACGCGCACTTCCACCGACATGCCGGGTCGCAGCCGCTGCGCTGCCGCTTGGCCAGGCTCGATGCGAATACGCACTGCGATACGCTGCGCCACCTTGACGAAATTGCCGGTGGCATTGTCCGATTTCAGCACCGCGAACTCCGATCCCGCAGCTGGTGAGACGCTCTGGATCCGGCCACGCAACCGGGCTCCGTTCAGCGCATCGACCTTGAAGGTCACCGCCTGCCCGATCCGCATCGCGTGGGTCTGCCCCTCCTTGAAGTTGGCGATCACCCACAAGTCATGCGGCACCAGAAACATCAATTGCGTGCCGGACGTGACATAGGCCCCCTGCCGCACGCCCACTTCCGACAAGCGGCCATCCGTCGGCGCTCGGATACGCGTGTTGTCGAGATCGATCTGAGCAAGACGCAGGGCAGCGCGGGCATTCTCGACGCCCGCCTCCAGCCCGCCGCGCCCGACGATGACGGATTGCACGTCCTGCTGGCCGACGCCTTGCTGCGCCTGCGCCTGCCGAACTGCCGCCTGGGCCGCAAGCAGCGCCGCGCGCGTCTGATCGAACTCCCGCGCGGAGATCGAACCGTCGGAAACCAGCGCCTGGGCGCGGCGCATGTCGGCCTCGGCGCGCGCTTCTTGGGCTTGCGCGCTGGCCACGCCGGCGGCTTGACCGGCCAGCGCCGCCTGGCGTGAACGCTCGGTCTGCTGCGAATTGGCGAGCGAAGCCAGTTGCGCAGAAACGTTCGCCTTGGCTTGCGCCACTCGCGCGGCGTAGATCCGGTCATCGATGGTGGCCAGCACTTGCCCGCGCTTCACGGTCTGGAAATCCTGCACCGGCACCGCGGTGATATAGCCGTTCACCTGCGGCGCGATCACGGTCACCTTGCCGCGCACATAAGCGTTGTCCGTCTCCTGCGCCCAGCCCGCGAACGGCGGCAACTGCCAAGCGTAGAGAATGGAAAATACCGCCGCGATGCCGATCGCGATGATCGCCACGAGCGTGATCCCGGTTCGGGCGGGCGGGCGCCAGCCGGTGGGCTCGGGCGTCTCGGGCGGCAATTCGGCCGCCGTGGGGACACCGGAAGGGGCATCGGCCGCGAGAGTGGCGGCGTCGGCATCGCGCTGTTCCTCGGCCATTAGCGGGTGCTTTCCTCAGCCGCCGCCGCTGCTGCGGCCTGCGAGCGTTGCTGCAACTGGATCACGGGCGAAGTCTCTCCACGGCGGCGGATGCTCGCCCTGATCGACAGGCTCCACAAGAAGGTCAAGATCGCCAAAACTCCAATCAGCAGGAACACATCGTTAAAGGCCAACACGTTCGCTTCGCGGCTGACGGTGCGGGCCAGCAGCGCGGCGCCTTCGGCATTGGTGAGAGTAGGATCGCCAATGACGTTGGCGACGCTGGCACTGGTGCCCCGTACGCGCGCGGCCACGAGCGGATCGGTCAGCACGATCGACTGGACCAGTTCGTGCGAGTGGAACTTCTCCCGCACGATCTGAAAGGTGCCCAGCAGCGCCGTACCGGCGATGCCGCCCAGGCTCTGGCTAAGGCCAAACAGCACCACGAAGCTGACGAAATGCTTGGGCCCCGCCAGCAGGGTCCGCGATATGCCGATCACCATGGCATGGGCCAGGAACAGCATCGAGGCAAAGCCGATCAGCGCCTGGCTGAGATAGAAACTGCTGGGCCGCGAGAGGCTGGTGGCGCTCGCGTCCATGAACGCGCCCAGCGCGATCAGCAGCACGGCCAGCGTGATCGCGCGGCTGGGATCGGCCGGATCGAACGAGAACACCGCGGTGACGATCCCCGCGATCGAAGCGATGATGATAACGATGTTCAGCGTCACCATCTGGTCGTTGATCATACCCAGCGCCGTCAACAGGCCGACCGATCCGAAAGCCTGCTCTGACAGCAGGATACGCACCGCGATGGCAACCAGGATCAGGCGCATCATCTCACGCGTGCCTAGCCAGCGCACGTTGATCAGGGGGTTGGCACGGCGAGTCTCAATCAGCAGCGCCGTTCCGACAAGGACGAGGCTGGCCGCCAGGCCCCAGCCCATCCATGCCCGCTCGGTCCACCATTCGATCCGGCCTTCGGTCAACACCGCGATCAGCAGCCACAGCCCCGGCGCCAGCAGCGCGAAGGTCAGGAAATCGCCTCTCTCGAAAGACTTTGTGCGTTCGCTCGGCGGCAGCGGCAAGCTCATGATCGCGGCTAGCGACGCCAGCGTCAGACCCAGTTCGCACCAGTAGAGCATATGCCAATCGCCGCTCACCAGCAGGCCGGGCGATAGCGCGCGCGCCAGCGGCATCGCCAGCTGCGGCACCGAAATACCCATCATCACCCCGGCCAGCCGCTTCGGGGCCGACATGCTCTGCATGATGTAAAGCAGCGTCAGCGTCGACATGGCGGACGCAGAAAAGCCGCTAGCGGCACGCACCGCGATCGACGACCAGAAGCCGTGCGCCACCAGATGCAGCATCGTGGCCGCCGCATAGATCGGCAGCATGTAGCGGATGAACGGCTGCAAGCCGAACTGCTGGCGGTACTTCACCAGCAGAAGGTTCGCCGTGGTGTTGGTCATTAGATAGACCGCGGTCAGCATTGCCGCCTGGTCACTGTCGAGGCCCAGCGTCCCTTGCGCAAAGTTCAGGTTCACGCCCACCAGCGCGTTGCCCAGGCCACCGGTGATGCCGATGAGGATGCCGATCGCGAAGTAGGCGATGCGCCGGCCTCCGGGATGGGCCGGGTTGGCGGGCGAGCCGGGCATCGTCGGCCGCTCATGCGCGGCGAACTGATATTCGGCGGTAGCAGGCACGGCGGCGCGGCGGCGGCGGATCATCGTCCGCAGCCTGTCTGTAGCCGCCGCAGCGACTTTGAAATGCGGCGTCCCCCTGCCATCCGCGCACAAACGCACGAAAGGCGGCGTAGTGTCCAGGCGTGGCGCACAGGATTCAGGACGCGAGCACTCCCCTGCCTATTTAATCTTGTCTATTTGATCCCCTTGCGCGGAAGCCGCTTGATGATGGCGCTGGTATCCAGCCGCCCGCCGCCCAGCGCCTGCACATCAGCGTAGAACTGATTGATCAGCGCCGTCATCGGCAGGGAAACGCCAAGCCCCCGGCCTTCGTCCATCGCAAGGCCTAGGTCCTTGCGCATCCAGTCGATCGCGAAGCCGAAGTCGAACTCGTCGGCGTTCATCGTCTTCCAGCGGTTGTCCATCTGCCACGATTGCGCCGCCCCGCCGGAGATCGCCTCGTAAACCCGATCCATGTCGAGGTGGGAGGCCTGGGCGAAGCGCACCGCTTCGGCCAGGCTGGCCACGATGCCGGCGATGCAGATCTGGTTGGCCATCTTCGCGGTCTGGCCCGCCCCTGCCTTGCCGACGTGGACGATCCGCTGGGAATAGGCCTCCATCACCGGGCGCGCCGCCTCGATCGCGGACTTGCGGCCGCCGCACATCAGCGTCAGCGTGCCTTTTTCTGCGCCGATCTGCGATCCCGTCATCGGGGCGTCGATACAGTGGACTTGCAAGTCCCTCGCCTCGACCGAGATCTGCCGGGCGATCCGCGCCGAAACCGTAGTGTGATCAACGAAGACGCCGCCCTTGCGCAAGGATCGAAACACGCCGCGCGGGCCCAGCACGACATCGGCCAGATCGTCGTCATTGCCCACGCAAGTGATCACGATGTCCGCGCCCTCGGCAGCGTCCGCCGGACTGGTCGCGACGCGCGCGTCGAGAGCCGAATTCACCGCGCGCCATGATTCGATGCGACTGGGCGAGCGGTTGAAGATCGTCAGCGCATGGCCTGCCTCGCCGATGTGCCGCGCGATCGCGCCGCCCATGACGCCCAGGCCGATGACGGAAACGTTCTTGGCATCGCTCATGCTAACCATCTCTAGCGCATTCGCGGCGAAAGCAAACTGGTTGCGGGCTGGCGATGGCCCGAATGCTTTCCAATCCGCGTCAATTCCGGTACCGCGCAGAGCCATGGACCAGCAGCTTCAGGAAATCGCCGCGCCGTCCGCTCAAGATACTCTTGGCGAGGCCGCGCTCACGCTCGATGACGTACGGGCGGCGGCGATGCGAATTTCGGGCGCGGTGGTCCGCACCCCCACGCTGCACAGCAAAACGCTGAGCCGCATCGTCGGCGCGGACGTGTGGCTGAAGTTCGAGAACCTGCAGTTTACCGCCGCGTACAAGGAACGCGGCGCGCTCAACAAGCTGCTGACCCTGCCGCCCGACGTGAAGACGCGTGGTGTGATTGCGGCCTCGGCGGGCAATCACGCGCAAGGACTGGCCTATCACGCAGGGCGGCTGGGCATCCCCGTCACTATCGTGATGCCCAAATCCACGCCGATCGTGAAAGTGCAGCAAACGCGCGGGCACGGCGCGGAAGTGGTGCTGGATGGCGATACCTTCGACGAGGCCTACGCCATCGCCTGCCGCATCAAGGAAGAACGCGGACTGATCTTCGTCCATCCGTTCGACGATCGCGAGATCATGGCCGGGCAAGGCACCGTCGGGCTGGAGATGCTGGAGGACGTGCCGCAGCTCGATACGATCGTGGTGCCGGTCGGCGGCGGCGGACTGATCTCGGGCGTGGCAGTAGCGGCCAAGGGCTTGAAGCCGGATATCCGCATCGTCGGCGTCCAGTCCAACCAGTATCCCGCGATGTACCTGCTCAAGCGCAACGAGCCGGTGGCGGGTGGTGGCGACACGATCGCAGAAGGCATCGCGGTGAAGGAGCCGGGCCTTCTTACCCGCGCCGCCGTGGCCGAACATGTCGACGAGGTGCGGATCGTCTCCGAAACGCGAATCGAGGAAGCGATCTCGCTGCTGCTGGATATCGAGAAGACCGTTGTCGAAGGCGCAGGCGCGGTCGGCCTGGCCACGCTGCTGCCGCTAAAGAACGGTACCTTCCGGCCTGAGTTCGCTGGGCGCAAGATCGGTGTCATCCTGACCGGCGGCAACATCGACCCGCGTTTTCTGGCGAACGTCATCCTTCGCAACCTCGCCCGCTCGGGACGCATCGGGCGGTTGGCGATCCTCCTGAACGACAAGGTGGGCGAACTTGCGAAGATCGCGGAAATCTTCACGCGCAACGATGCCAACATCATCGAGGTGCAGCATCAGCGCATCTTCGGTGTCCTGTCTGCTAAGGGCAGTGAGGTGGAGATCGAATACGAAATCCGAGACAAGCATGCGCTTGAACCGCTGCTGATGGATTTGGATGCAGCGGGTTATACCTATGAGGTGATGACCATCTCTGGCAGGCGGCCTGGGCGTTCGCAGCGACCGGGATAATCGACCGGCGCGAAACCGGGAGCCGCCCGGCACGTTGCGCCTTTCATGGACCTTTCGAATCAAAGCGCCATCGTCACCGGCGGCAGTTCCGGTATCGGCAAGGCCTGCGCACTGGCTCTGGCCAAAGCAGGCGCGAACGTCGCCATCACTTACCTCTCCAGCGAGGATGAGGCTGACGCAATCGTCGCCACCATCCGCGACGGCGGCGGCAAGGCGATCGCGGTGAAAGCGAACGTGGGGCACGAGGACGATGTGAATCGTCTCTTCGCGGAGGCCGAAAAAGCGTTCGGGCCCATCGGGCTGCTGGTCAATTGCGCCGGGCTTAACATGTCGGGCACGCCGATCGCCCGGATGGAGCTTGACCAGTTCGATCGCGTGCTGCGGGCGGACCTTTACGGCCCGTTTCTCACCTGCCGGCGCTTCGTGCGCGGACTGGAGGGTCAGAAATCCGGCGGGCGCATCGTCAACATGTCCTCCATCCATGAACGCGCCCCGCGTGCGGGCGGCGCGGATTATGACAGCGCCAAGGGCGGTCTGGCCCAGTTGACCGCCACGCTGGCGCTGGAACTGGCTCCCAATCGCATCGCGGTGAACGGCGTCGCGCCCGGCATGATCCTGACACCGATGAACCAGTCCGCCCTGGACGACGCTGCGGAACGCAAACGCAAGGAGGCGATCATCCCCTGGGGCCGCGCCGGCAAGGCGGAGGAAGTAGCCGATCTGGTGGTGTTCCTCCTCTCTCCCACGGCGGACTATATCACCGGTACAACGGTCACGATCGACGGCGGACTGACGCTGCTGACGGCACAGGGCGCGTGATCGATCACTCGCCAGCCTTGCCCGAAACGGGACGGCCGATACGCTAAAGGTTCAACGCTGCACAAATTTTACGATGGCTGCCGCGCTTTTGTGGTTAAGACACTTTCAACACCCCGCGTCGGTAGGCATATCGACTGCACGCGGGGTCGAATGGCTCAAGGTCGCATGGCTCTAGAAGGAAGAGGCACTCAAAGGTGACGGCACCGGTTCGGTTTCCACGTTTCTTTGTGACCAGCCCCGCGCCGTGCCCGTATTTGCCCGGCCGCAGCGAACGCAAGGTCTTCACCGAGTTGAAGGGCCCGCACGCCGATTCGCTAAATGATGCGCTGGGCCGCATCGGCTTTCGCCGCAGCCAGACGGTAGCGTACCGCCCCTCGTGCCTCGATTGCCAGGCCTGCATCTCGGTCCGCGTGGTCGCAGGCGAATTCTCGCCTTCTTCCACGCAAAAGCGCAACCTGAAGCGCAACAACGATCTCGTGGCCACCGTCTGCCGGCCCTGGTCCACCAGCGAGCAGTTCGAGCTTTTGCAAAAGTACCTTGGTGTGCGGCATCCCGAAGGGGGCATGACCAGCATGGACGAGGTGGATTTCGCCGACATGGTGGAGCACACGCCGGTCACCAGCTACATCATCGAATATCGCGAACCTTCGGCGGACGGCGTATCGCTGGGCCGACTGGTGGGGGCCTGCCTGACGGACAAGCAGTGCGATGGCCTATCGATGATCTACAGCTTCTACGATCCCGATCATCCCGCCCGCCAGGGCCTGGGCAATTTCATCATCCTCGATCACATTCGCCGCGCGGCCGACATGGGCTTGGCCTACGTTTACCTGGGCTATTGGGTCGAAGGGTCGCCGCGCATGCAATACAAGGTGAGATATCGCCCGCTGGAGACACTGGCTCGCGGCGGCTGGACCCGGATGGCGGAGGGCGAACAGGATCGCCTGATCGCCGTCGCTGCCAGCAATCCGCGCAGCGTGGGCGGCGAAGCGTCGGGCAAAGACGGTCTGGCGATGAACGGCGGCTGCTCGGTCGGCTAAGACCCATCGGCTGGCCCGTTACGCAAGCCCGCTTGTTCTTGCGCAACTCGCAGCGCTAGACACGCTGGCCCATCACGTTTCGTGCAGCCACAGCGCGCGCCGCGCGTTCGCACCTCGCCCACCTGCGTGCACCCGGGGCGGGTTTCGAAAGGAAGTTATGCCAGCCTCATCTCGTTGTCGCCGCCCTGCCCTCAGCCGCTGGCTTTCGACGACGATTGCCTTACCGCTCCTCGCTGTGGCATTGTCGGCCCACGCGGACGTTCTGGTCGATAACGTCATCGGGCTGACGCCGGATGGCAAAGGCGGGCTTGAGCGCTTCACCGGGCTGCTGATCGATGATCAGGGCAATATCTCGGCCGTCTATCACGACAAGGAGAAGCGCCCGAAGAAGGTCGCCTACAAGGTGGACGGCAAGGGGCGCTACGTGGTGCCCGGCATGATCGATGCCCATGTCCACATCATGGACACCGGCTTTGCCAAGATGACGCTGGACCTGTCTGGCGCGCGATCGCTGGAGGAGGCGCTGGTCCAGGTCCGCGCCTATGTGCAGGCGCATCCGGATCGCTCCTGGATCGAGGGTAATGGCTGGAACCAGGCGAACTGGGGGCTCGACCGCATGCCCACCGCCGCCGAGCTGGACCGCGTGACCGGAGGCAAGCCCGCCTATCTTTCCCGCGTGGACGGCCACGCTGCATGGGTCAACTCTGCCGCACTCGCCGCCGCCGGTGTCACGGATAGCACCGCGGACCCGGCTGGCGGCCGGATCGAGCGTGCCGCCGGTTCGCGCAGGCCCGCAGGCGTGCTGGTCGATGCGGCGCAAGATCTCGTGGCCGCCAAGGTGCCCCAGCCCCGCCC
Source organism: uncultured Novosphingobium sp. (assembly GCF_964277725.1). Classification (NCBI taxonomy): domain Bacteria; kingdom Pseudomonadati; phylum Pseudomonadota; class Alphaproteobacteria; order Sphingomonadales; family Sphingomonadaceae; genus Novosphingobium; species uncultured Novosphingobium sp. The sequence goes on from NZ_CAXYKL010000202.1 coordinate 21,445, forward strand.
GTCAGATCGCGACACCGCGTTCGGCGAGGCCCAGCTGGAATTCCTGAAGCAAGGCGTCACCGCTCTGGCCGACATGGGAACCACGATCCAGGATTGGCAAGCTTATCGCCGCGCGGGCGATGCTGGCAACTTGCGGGTCCGCATCGTCTCTTATGCCCGGGGGACGGACGATATGGCGCTGATCGGCGGCTCTGGCCCGGGCGGCTGGCTCTATGGCGATCGGCTGAAGATCCAGGGCGTGAAGCTTTACCTTGATGGTGCGCTGGGTTCGCGCGGGGCATGGCTGAAAGCGCCCTACGCCGATGCGCCCGAGACCAGCGGCCTGCCCCGCATGAACGAGACGCAACTGGGCAACCTGATGAGCCGCGCCGCGATCGACAACTTCCAGGTCGCGGTCCACGCCATCGGCGACAAGGCGAACGAGACTGTGCTCGACACGATCGACCAGCTTTCGCAGACCTACAAGGGCGATCGTCGCTGGCGGATCGAACATGCCCAGGTCGTCGCCCCCGCCGATGTCGTCCGCTTCGGCCAGCATGGCATCGTTGCCTCGATGCAGCCGCAGCATGAAGCGAGCGATCGCACTATGGCCGAAGCCCGACTGGGCCCAGCGCGGCTCGCGGGAGCCTATGCCTGGAAATCCATCGCCGCCACCGGCGCACCGCTGGCCTTCGGCTCAGACACTCCGGTCGAACCGCCCGCGCCGTTCGTCGGCCTGGCGGTCGCAATCAGTCGGCAAGGCGCTGACGGTCAGCCCGTGGGCGGCTGGCAACCGCAGGAGAAGCTGACGCTGGGACAGGCCTTGGCCGCTTACACCAGCGGCGCGGCTTATGCGATGTTTGCCGAGGATCGGCTGGGCCGGCTGGCGCGTGGCATGAAGGCCGATTTCCTGTTCGTCGACCGCGATGTGGCGACCGCTGCGCCAGAAGCGCTGCGCCAGACCAAGGTGGTGGAGACCTGGATCAACGGCCAGCAAGCCTGGAGCGCAGCGCGCGGCGTGGCGAAGCCGCTGACAAGCGGAAAAGCCCGCTAGACCCGAACGCAAAATGGTGTGCCCGCCTATGACGGGATAGCATGAGGCGGCGCGATGTTACTCCGCCGCCTGGGCGGACGCTCCCTCTGCCGCCTTCTCGCGCTCAGCGCGGCGTTCGGTGAACCACATCAGGATCAGCGTCCCCTCGAATAGCATTAGCAACGGTATAGCCAGCAGCAGCTGCGAGATCACGTCCGGCGGCGTTGCCACGGCAGCGACGATGAAGATGCCCACGATCGCGTAACGCCGCGCAGCAACGGTCTGCGCGCGCGTGATGATGCCGGCCCGGTTCAGCAGCATCAACAACACCGGCAGCAGGAAGCTGATGCCGAAGGCCAGAATGAATTGCATGACCAGCGCCAGATAGTCGCCAGTGCCGGGCAAAGCCTCCAGCCGCAGACCGCCTTTCTGCCCCTCGAACGTCAGGAAGAAACGGAACGCGGTGGGCATCACGACATAATACGCCAGCGCCGCGCCCATGGTGAACAGCACCGGCGTGGCAATCAGGAACGGCAGGAACGCCCGCTTCTCCTTGGCGTAGAGACCCGGCGCGACGAAGGCCCAGATCTGGTTGGCAATCACGGGAAAGCTGAGGAAAAACGCCGCGAAAATAGCGATTTTCACTTCGACGAAGAATGCCTCGTAAAGCTTGGTGTAGATCAGCACCCCCTGCCCCGGCGGAAACGCCTCGGTCAGCGGACGGACGAGGAACGCGAAGATGTGATCTGCGAAATAGAAGCACACAGCGAACGCCACGCCGAATGCCAGCAGCGCGCGCACCAGTCTGGCGCGCAGCTCGATCAGATGATCCAGCAACGGGGCCTGGCTATCGTCGATATCCTGGATGCGGAATGCCATGCTTATCGTCCCACCCGCGAGATAGGCCCGATCATGGCGGCGGCAACGGCAGTTGCGGCTCTGCCTCGGTGCGCTTCGGATCGTGGGGCTGCTGCTCCAGGGAAGCCAGCGCGGCTTCGGCAGAGGTGGGCGGCGGCCCCATATCTTCGGCTGAGGGAAGCTGCGGGTGCGCCTTCATGATGGCTTCGTTTTCCTCGCGCCACTTGCGCTCCATTTCCTCCAGCTCGGCCTCGCGCACCATGGCGTCAAGGCCGGCGCGGAAGTGATTGGAGACACGCCGCATCTTGCCGATCCATCGGCCCGCGGTGCGCAAGGCCATCGGCATGTCCTTGGGTCCGATGACCACGATCGCCACGATCACGATCAACAGCAGTTCGGATCCGCCAACGTCCAGCATGTCTATCCAGGTCCGCCTAAATCAGGACGCGCGCAAGCGGCTCAGACGCCGGTCTTCGTCTCGCCGGGAACGGGCGCGGGCGTTGGCGTGACTGCCGGCGGCTGCTCTGCGGCGGCCGAATAAGGCGGGATCTGGGCCGGAGGCACAGGCGCGGCAGGCGGCGGCGCCGGGCGAGTGCCGCTTTCCTCGTTGATGCCTTCCTTGAAGCTTTTGATGCCCTTGCCGAAATCACCCATGATATCGGAAATGCGGCCACGGCCGAACAGGATCAGCACGACCAGAAGGACGATGATCCAGTGCCAGAGCGAAAGGCCACCCATAATTGCGACTCCAAATGCTTGCGCCGGTGCGCGGCGCGGGTTTCATCTAGTGCTTCGTACGCTTGCGCGCCAGTGCGATCAGCGCCCGCGATGGTCCGCTGACAACGGCCATGTCGCTGATCCGCTACCCCAGCGCGTGTCTCACGATGCGCCAATGCCGCCGCTTTATGTCGACCGCGTGACTATTGGGCGATTGGTCGCTCAGTCAGGATCGCCATCAGCCCCGCGCCCGCTTTCGCCGGTGATGACCATCTGTATCATGTCATCGTCCACCGGGTCGAGCAGGCCCGCTGCGCGCATTTCATCCACGCCGGGAAGTTCGCGCAAAGACGCGAGGCCGAAATGCGCCAGAAAATCGGGGGTGGTTGCGTAGATTACCGGGCGGCCCGGCACCTCGCGTCTGCCCGCCACGCGCACCCAGCCCGCCTCCATCAACACGTCGAGCGTGCCCTTGGCGGTCTGGACCCCGCGAATCGCCTCGATCTCGGCGCGGCTGACCGGCTCGTGATAGGCAACGATCGCCAGCACTTCGGTCGCGGCACGGCTGAGGCGGCGAACTTCTTCACGCTCCCGGCGCAGCAGATGGGCAAGGTCCGATGCGGTTTCGAAATGCCAGCGGCCACCTCGTTCGACCAAGTGGATACCGCGCGAGGCATAGTGTGTCTGCAACTCGTCGAGCGCGGCTGCCACCGCGATCCCGTTCAGGTGTGCGGAGATCGCTTCCGCCGTCATCGGTGCTTCCGCCGCGAACAGCGTCGCTTCGACGGCGCGGACCAGGTCGTCCGGAGCTTCGGCCATCGCGCTCATCGCGTGGCCGCCTTGAGCCGCAGGGGTCCAAACGTCTCCTCCTGCGCCAGTTCCGCCTTGCCGGTACGCGCCAGTTCAAGCGCGGCGACGAAGCTAGAGGCGAGCGCCGAGCGTCGCAGGCGTGGATTGGACCATTCGCCCTGGCTTGCAGGCGGCAGAAATTCGCGCAGTTCCATCCAGTCCAGCGAGATGCCCAGCAGCGATGAGACCCGCGCAATGGCGCTGTCCAGCGTCATCACCATGCGCTCCCGCACCATGTGAACCACCGGCTGGCGGCGCACTTTAATGTCTCCATAGGCGCGTACCAGGTCGAACCATTCGCACCGCCAGCGGCTGAGGCGATCGACCCGCAAGCCTTCGGGCGCACCCCGGCGGAAGACATCGCGGCCCAGCCGGTCGCGCGCCATCAGCCGGGCGGCACCTTCGCGCATGGCGCTCAGCCGCTGGAGCCGCAATTGCAGCCGCAATGCCAGTTCCTCCGGGCTCGGATCCTCCTGCTCGTCCCGCGGAAGCAGCAACGCGGACTTGAGGTAGGCCAGCCAGGCGGCCATCACGAGATAGTCCGCCGCCAGTTCCAGCCGTAACGCCTCCGCCTGGGCGATGAAGCCCAGGTACTGGTCCACCAGTTCGAGGATGGAGATACGCAGCAGGTCTACCTTCTGCCGGCGTGCCAGGTCCAGCAGCAGGTCAAGCGGACCCTCCCAGCCGTCGATCTCCAGGTAGAGCGCCCGGTCCTCCGCCGCCGCGCTCGCTCCCTCGGTCATGCGGTCAACGCCAGAAGCGTGTCGCGCTTGGCTGCCAGATCGGTCCAGCTGGCTGGCGCCGGATCATTGGGCAGGCTCAACGCACGTTCCAGCCGCTGGGCGGTGATATCAGGCATCTGCGGACACGCCTTGGCGATGCCCACCATATCGTCCATCTTCGCCCAGCAATTGAGCGCGATATCGCAGCCCGCCGCCAGCGCCCGTGCGGCGCGTTCCGGCACGGAGCCGTCCAATGCCTGCATGTCGAGATCGTCGGTCAGCAGTAGCCCGGTAAAGCCGATGCGGCGGCGGATGATCTCCTCCACCACGAAAGGGGACAGCGTGGCCGCGTTCTGGGCGTCCCAGGCGGTGTAACGCACATGAGCGGTCATCCCGATCGGCGTATGGGCGAGGCGCCGGAACGCGCCAAGGTCCTGCTCCAGTTCGGCGTCGGTGGCGGTGACGGTGGGCAGTTCCTTATGGCTATCCGCCATCGCGCGGCCGTGTCCGGGCATGTGCTTGATGCAACCGACCACGCCCGCCCGCGCCAGACCGTCCAGTGCCGCACGACCCAGCGCGGCGACGCGCATCGCGTCCGCTCCGAATGCGCGATCGCCGATCACGTCATGCGCGCCGGGCTGACGGACATCGAGCGAAGGATAGCAGTCCACGGTGATGCCCGCCTCCGCCAGATCAAGGCCCAGCGCGTGGGCATTGCACCGCGCCGCCTCGATCGCGCTGGAGGGAGCGATCTCATACAGCCGATCGAACGCCTCGCCGCTTGGATAAGAGGCCCAAACCGGCGGCTTCATCCGGGCGACCCGTCCGCCTTCTTGATCGATGCAGATGAACAGCCGCTCGCGACCGTGGATTGCGCGCAGCTCATCCGTCAGCTTGCGGACCTGCGCCCGGCTGTCGATATTGCGGCCGAACAGGATGTAGCCCGCCGGATCGGCGTCACGAAAGAAAGCGCGCTCGTCGGCTGTTAGGGTGAGGCCGGACAAGCCGAATATTGCAGGGACCATCGCTGCGGGTTCGCAGAAATGCCCCAAGGGTGCAAGTTGCTCCGGCGGAGTTTGCGCGGCTGCGAGAAGCAGGAGCGTGCCGTCGCCACTTCACACCCTGCCATTCCCGAAAAGGCGGGAATGGCGATACGAGGGCTAACTACGGTTTGAAAACAGATCGGTACTTACGCTCGGCGCCCGGCCCTCAGCGCTTGACCTGGCAGCTCAATCCCGCGGCCTTCAGTGTGCCGCACAGGCGGTTCGCCGCCGCCGCATCGCCCGGTACGGCCTGTAGGCGATAGACCGTGCCGATATCCGCCCGGCCCTCGACGATGCGATACGTCACGCTCGCGAGCGCCTCGTACTGCTGGGACAAGCGCGTCCAGCCCTTCTCGGCCGATTCGCGGTTCGAATAGGCGCCCACCTGCACACCAACGCCGCTGAGTTCGGCAGGTGCCGGAGCAGCCGCGCTGGCCGAAGAGCTGGGAGCAGCCGATGCAGCAGCCGCGGGTGCCGGTGCATCCTGGTTGCCCATGCGGACCTGGCGCGTCTGACCCTCGGCAACGGCGAAGCTGGTGTCCCCCGTACCGGCGACGACTTCTCCACCGGGGTTGGCAGGCCGGGTCTTGTAAGGCGTCTTGGGCGCGGCGATTGTCTCGCCATCGGCAACCAGCGTTTCGTCGGGGCGATCGCGCTGCAGCCACCAGATCCCGCCCACGATCAGCACCAGCGCAACGATGCCAACCAAAATCAGCGCGATCAGCGGACCGTTGTTGGCCCTGGCCTGCTCATCGTCGTCATCATCGCCTTCCAGCCACGGCAGGCGCACATCTTCCTCGCCCAGATCCAGCTCGCCCGGCTGTTCGAAGCGATTGTCGAACTTGCGCTCACCCTCAGGGCTGGAATCCGGACCGTCGTCTCCGGTGCCGGGCTCGCGGCCGAACCCGAGCTTGTCGTGATCACCCCCTGGAAACGACATCGCCATACATCACATTTCCTCTACCGCCTCGACACCCAGCAGGGCGAGACCATTACGTATCAGCTGCCCGATCTGGGCCGCAAGGAAAAGCCTAGCGCCGGTAAGGTTACCATCTTGTGCCACGACGAACCTCTTTTCGACGCGATCGTTGCCCACGTTCCAGTAACCATGGAACGCGGCCGCCAGATCCTGGAGGAAGAAGGCGATCCGATGCGCCTCGCGCGCCGCCGCCGCCGCCTCGACGATGCGAGGGAACTGCGCGGCAAGTTTGATCAGCTCCAGCTCTTCCTCGCCCAGCAGCTCCACATGCTCGCCTGACGGGGCAAAGCCTTCCGCCGCGCCCTTGCGCAGCGTCGAGCTGACGCGGGCATGGGCGTACTGCACGTAGAACACCGGATTGTCCTTCGACGCTTCGACCACCTTGGCGAAGTCAAAGTCCATCTGCGCCTCGGGCTTGCGCGTCAGCATGGTGAAGCGCACCACGTCCTTGCCCACTTCGCGCACGACATCCGCCAGCGTGACGAAGTTGCCCGAGCGCTTGCTCATCTTCACCGGCTCGCCGTTGCGCAGCAGCTGCACCATCTGGACCAGCTTGATTTCGAACGGCGTCGGCTCGCCAGTCGCCCCGGCACCATCCCCGCCGGTGAGCGCGGCGACGGCGGCCTTGATCCGCTTGACCGTGCCCGCATGGTCCGCACCCCAGATGTCGACCAGCGCGTCGGCGCTCTGGGCCTTCTGGAAGTGGTAGGCCAGGTCCGCGCCAAAGTAGGTCCAGCTGCCGTCCGACTTTTTGATCGGGCGATCCTGATCATCCCCAAACTTGGTAGAGCGGAACAGCGGCAGCTCCACCGGCTCCCAATCGTCCAGCGTCTTGCCCTTGGGCGCTTCCAGCTGACCGTCATAGACCAACCCACGCGCCCGCAGGAACGCCTCGGCCTCCTCGGGCTTGCCGGCCGCCTGCAACTCCGCTTCAGAAGAGAACAGGTCATGGCGAATGCCCAGCAGCGCCAGGTCATCCTTGATCATCACCAGCATCGCGGCGACGGCCCGCGTCCGGAATAGCAACAGCCAATCGCCCTCAGGCGCGGCGACGTATTTGTCGCCGTATTCCTTCGCGAGTTCCTGGCCGATCGACACAAGATAGTCGCCGGGATAGAGCCCTTCCGGGATCGTCACCGTCTCGCCCAGCGCCTCGCGGTACCGCAAGTGGACAGAGCGGGCGAGCACGTCGACCTGCGCACCGGCATCGTTGACGTAGTATTCGCGTATCACCTTGTGCCCGGCGAATTCCAGCAGCGTACACAGCGCGTCACCCACCACCGCACCGCGGCAATGGCCCATGTGCATCGGCCCGGTCGGATTGGCGGACACGTACTCGACGTTGACGGTGCTGCCGCCGCCCATCGTCGAGCGGCCGTAGTCCGCGCCCAGATCGGCAATCGCGCGCAATTCGGTGAGCCAGGCGGCGGGTGACAGGCGCAGGTTGATGAAGCCCGGCCCGGCAATCCCCGCCCCGGTGACTTGCGGCAGCTTGGTCAGTTCGCCAACCAGCGCGTCCGCCAGATCGCGCGGCTTCAGGCCTGCCGGTTTGGCCAGCACCATCGCCGCATTGGTAGCGAGATCGCCGTGCGCGGGATCGCGGGGAGGCTCCACCGTGATCGCCCCTCGCTTCAACCCGCCGGGCAGAACGCCCGCCGCTTCCAGCGCATCGAGCGCGGCGTGAAGGTGCCCGGTGAAGGCGGCGTAGATGGTCTGGTTCGCAATGCTCATGCCGCGCGCGGTTAGCGGGTTTGCGAGCGCAAACCAACCTTCTTCAAAAGCGGCCCGGTTTCCTGTAGAGGCGCGCGATGCCCCAAACTTCTGCCCCCAAGACCTACAAGGTCAAGAGCTTCGGCTGCCAGATGAACGTCTATGACGGCGAGCGGATGGCCGAATTGCTGGCCGATCAAGGCATGACCGCGGCGCCGGAAGGCACTGATGCCGACCTTGTGGTGCTGAACACCTGCCATATCCGTGAGAAGGCGGCGGAAAAGGTCTATTCCGACATCGGCCGCCTCAAGCGTGACGATGGCTCCACGCCGCTAATCGCCGTCGCCGGGTGCGTGGCGCAGGCCGAGGGTGACGAGATCATGGCGCGGGCGCCTTCGGTAAAGATGGTGGTCGGCCCGCAGGCCTATCATCGCCTGCCCGAAATGGTGCGCGAAGCCGCTGCCGGCCGGTCTTCCACCGATACCGACATGCCCGCCGAAACCAAGTTCGCCAGCCTTCCGGCTCGCCGTCGTTCGGGGCCGAGCGCGTTCCTGACCGTGCAGGAAGGCTGCGACAAGTTCTGCACCTATTGCGTGGTTCCCTATACGCGCGGCGCGGAAGTTTCACGCCCATACGCGGACCTCCTGGTTGAAGCGCTGCGCCTTGTGGAGAGCGGCGCCCGCGAGATCACGCTGCTGGGTCAGAACGTCAACGCCTGGACCGGAGAGGATGCCAGGGGCCGCCCGGTCGGGCTGGACGGGCTGATCCGAGACTTGGCCGCGATGCCGGATCTTGCCCGCATTCGCTACACGACCAGCCATCCTAATGACATGACCCCCGGCCTGATCGAGGCCCACGCGACCGAGCCCAAGTTGATGCCGTTCCTGCACTTGCCGGTGCAGTCAGGGTCTGATCGGGTGCTGAAGGCGATGAACCGCAGTCACACGGCCGAGAGCTATCTGCGCATTCTGGAGCAGGTCCGCGCGGCGCGGCCCGATATCGCGCTGTCGGGAGATTTCATCGTCGGCTTTCCGGGTGAGACCGATGCCGAATTCGAGGAGACGCTGCAGCTGGTGGAGGCTGTAGGTTATTCGCAGTGCTTCAGCTTCAAGTATTCGCCCCGCCCCGGCACTCCCGCGGCGACGATGGCGGACCAGATCGTGCCCGAAGTGATGGACGAGCGGCTGCAACGGCTGCAGGCGGCGCTGAACACCACGCAGTTGGCCTTCAACCGCGCGAGCGTCGGGCGATCCTGCGAGGTTCTTGTGGAGCGTCGGGGCAAGCTGCCTGGTCAGTGGCTGGGCAAGTCGCCCTGGCTGCAATCAGTACACTTCATCGGCGATGCCGCGATCGGCGATCTTGTGCATGTGGAATTGCTGGAAGCAGGGCCCAACTCTCTTTCGGCGCGGGCGGTGGCGCTGGAAGCGGCCTGAGGGCGCGCGTGGATATTGGGAACAGTAAACTAGACGACGAAAACGAAAGGGGCCCGGCCTTCGCCGAGCCCCTCGCGTCTTACCAGAAGAACTGGTTGTAGACCTGGATCACCCGTCCGGTGCGCATGTTCACCAGGGCGACGTCATTGCCATAGCGAACCCAGCGTGCGCCGCGGGCCGGCGCGGGCAGGCGATAGGCGCTATAGTTGTTCACCCAGTAACGGTTGCCATAGTATTCCGGCTGGAAGCGGTAGCCGACGTTTACTGGGCGATAGGCATAGCCGCGCGGGCCGACATAAGCGGGGCGGCGATAGGCGTCGCGATGGCTGCGGCGATAGTCGCGCCAGTCTTCTCGCAGTTCACGGCGCGAATCACGCACGTCGCGGCGGGCGTCCCGCACATCGCGGCGATCACCATAGCGCTGTGCCTGGCGCAATTCACGCTGATCCTGGCGCAGATCACGCTGGCTGTCGCGCACTTCACGTGCGCTCTGCGCCTGCGCGGCGACCGGGACGGCGATGGCAGGGATCATGGTGCTGGCAGCCAGCGCGGTCATAATGAACTTACGCATTGCTTCACTCCTATTCAGGTGCCCCGGCGAGCGGGCAACGAAGCATTATCTGCGCCTCTCCCGCTGAATGGCCCGGGAACCACAACTTCAGGTGACATGCAGAAGTGTCGCAGCGTGTATTCGGTTGCAGCCATTGGAGGCGCGGTCGCGACTGCGTCTGTGGAAAGCTCGGCATGCCGGTGCTTGCGCCCGCCGAAACGAGGCATAGATTAGCCAGACCTCCCGAAGCGCTTTCACATGAAAGGAGCGCATGGCCCGCAAGATCGCGCAGCGTCCTGAGCCGACGCATTTCCGGCCCGAGCATCCCCGCCGTGCCCGTATAGAGCTGGAATATGATGAGCCGGCGATGCTGGGCACCTTGTTCGGCCAGTTCGATGCGAATTTGGTCCAGGTGGAGAACCGTCTCGGCGTCTATATCGCCGCGCGCGGGAACCGCATCCAGGTCGAAGGACCGGAAGACGCCGTAGCCCGCGCGCGTGAGACGCTAAATGGCATGTACCATCGGCTGGAGCAGGGTCACGCCCTCGACTCCGGCGCAATCGAATCGTTGATCACCATGTCTGCCGAACCTACCCTGGAGGGGATCATCACCGGGGATGCCGCCGGTAATCCCCCGATCATGATCCGCACCCGCAAGAAAACGATCGTGCCGCGCTCGGCGATGCAGATCGACTACATGCGCTCGCTGACCAAGGCCGACATCATCTTCGCGCTGGGTCCAGCGGGAACCGGCAAGACCTATGTCGCGGTGGCGCAGGCCGTCAGCCAGTTGATGACCGGTTCCGTCCAGCGCCTGATCCTCAGCCGGCCTGCAGTGGAAGCGGGCGAGAAGCTGGGGTTCCTTCCCGGCGACATGAAAGACAAGGTCGACCCCTACCTGCGCCCGCTGTACGATGCGCTGTATGATTGCATGCCGCCGGAGCAGGTCGAGCGGCGGCTGGCCTCGGGCGAGATCGAGATCGCGCCGATCGCCTTCATGCGCGGTCGCACGCTGGCCGATGCCTTCGTCATCCTCGACGAAGCGCAGAACACCACGCGCGAGCAGATGAAGATGTTCCTCACCCGCTTCGGCCAGAACAGCCGCATGGTTGTGTGCGGCGACCCTCGCCAGGTCGACATCCCGGGCGGTGACCGCATGAGCGGGCTGGCCGATGCCGTGAGCCGGCTGGAAGGCGTGGAGGGTATCGATGTGACCCGCTTCACTTCGGCGGACGTGGTGCGCCACCCTATCGTTGGGCGAATCGTGGATGCCTATGAAGGGCCGGACGCCTAATTGACGGGCTGCGCGCGCGGGCGTGGTGCATCATGCTCACGCCCGCGCGCAAACCTACTAGCAACGGGTTGAGGGCCGCATCGTTCTGTTCAGGACCGTGCCGCCCTCTTGCGGAGGCGGCAGGAAGAGGACAGCATGAAAGCTCTTGCCGCAACGATCATCGGGGCCCTAGCCCTCAGCGCCTGCGCCGCGCCCGCCACGCGCATTTCCACCTCGCTGCGGCGCTACGGGCTGGACGAACAGCGCTCCGATTGTGTTGGCACCCAACTGCAGAGCGGGCTCTCGCTGGGGCAGCTGCAACAGCTCGCCCGCGCGGCAAAAGCCTATCGCAACAACGACACGACGCCCGGCGTCCTGACCACGAGCGACTTGGTGCGAGTGGCGAGTGAACTGAAGGACCCCGAGATTGCGCTGGTGCTGGGAAAGGCCACGCTGGCCTGCGGCGTCACGCCCTGAGCTTGCCGTTGCGCTGCCATTGAAACGAGCGGCTTTCGTCGTTCCGGTCTAGGTGCTGTGCCGGGCTTGCGCTAAAGCGCGGCCATGCAGCTGGAAATTGACGTCGAAGATCCTTGGCCCTCCGCCGGTGACTGGGAATTGCTGGCCCAGCGCGCCGCGCTTGCCGCCGCGCAAGTCGCGCCGGAACTTACGCAGGAACGGCTGATCACCAGCTTGCTGTTCACCTCGGACGCGGATGTCCACGCCCTCAACGCCGAATGGCGCGGCAAGGACAAGCCGACCAACGTGCTGTCCTTTCCAATGCTGGAGCGTTCCGAACTGCTCGATCTCGCGCCCGAAGGCCCGCCCGAAATGCTGGGCGACATCGCCCTCGCCCATGAGACTTGCGCGCGCGAGGCGGCGGAAAAGGGCATGCCCGTAGATCATCACGCCGCCCACCTGATCGTCCACGGTCTGCTCCATCTGGCGGGCTACGATCACGAGATCAGCGAAGCGGATGCCGATGCAATGGAGGCGCTGGAGATAAAGGCTCTTGCGGTCCTGGGCCTGGCAGACCCATATGGCCGCGAACTTGAACAGTAGGGGCTGAATCACACGATGGCCGAAAATGGCCGGCATACCGACACTGCGTCGGGAGAAGGGGACAGTAGCGGCACGCTGTGGCGTGTCATCCGCAAGATGTTCGTATCAGACGTCGACCAATCGCTGCGCTCGCAGATCGAGGACGTCATCAACGAGCATGAGGGTGAGAGCAGCCAGGACCAGACCGGCGACCTTACGCCGCTGGAACGGCAAATGCTGCGCAACCTGTTGCATTTCAGCGAACACGATGCCGACGACGTGGCTGTGCCACGCAGCGACATCATCGCCATCCCCGCTGCGGCGACATGGGACGCGGTGGTGGAATCCTTCGCTGAGCATGGCCACAGCCGGATGCCGGTCTATGGCGAATCACTCGATCAGATCCTGGGCATGATCCACATCAAAGACGTGTTCCCCATTCTGGCGCGTGGCACCGAGCCACCGGCGGACTGGACGACGTTGCTGCGCCAGCCGCTGTTCGTGCCCCAGGCGCGCGGCGCGCTGGACGTGCTGGCTGACATGCGCGCCAAGCGCATCCATCTGGCCGTGGTGATCGACGAATATTCCGGCACCGACGGGATCATCACCATCGAGGACCTGGTCGAGGAGATCGTGGGCGAGATCGAGGACGAGCACGACGACGCCCCCGAAATTCTGTTGGTATCGCTGGGCGATGGCATGTGGGATGCCGATGCCAGACTGGAACTGGACGAGGTTGCCGACAAGATCGACCCCCGCCTGGCCGAAGTGGAGGAATCTGTCGATACGCTGGGCGGTCTCGCCTTCGTGCTGGCCGGGGAAGTGCCGCAAGTCGGGACGATCCTGGAACACAGCAGTGGCTGGCGCCTGGAAGTGACGCAAGGGAACGAGCGGCACGTCTCGCGGCTGCGGCTGCATCCGCCGGTCGCCGTTGTTGAAAATGAGCCCGAATAAGTTGCGCCGCGCCGCCGCTTCATCGACAAACGCCTAGAGACACGACTTGGTAGTACGCCGCCTTCCCCCCTTGCGCGCCCTTGAGGCTTTCGTGCGCGTGGTTCGCCTGGGCTCCGCCAAGGCCGCCGCGAACGAACTTGCCCTCTCGCCGTCCGCCCTGTCGCGGCGGGTGGCGGCGCTGGAGGATTTCACCGGCAAGCGCCTTTTCACGCGCCAGCATCAGGCGATGAAACTGACGGACGAAGGCCAGGCGTTCTACAATGCCATCGCGCCCAAGCTGGAGGAACTGGCCGAGGCGGTGGAATCACAGATCGACAGGGGACAGGTGCTGCGCTTGCATCTGGGGGTACCATCGCTGTTTGGCAGCCAGCGGCTGTTCCCCCGCCTGCCCGAACTGCGCAAGTTGCACCCGCGCCTGCACATCGACATCGAGACCGCACCCAATCTGGAAGGGCAAGTCGGCGATTCGCTGGATGCCGCGATCATCCTGGCCAAGCTGCCCGACCCCTCGCTCTATTCCGTGCAGCTGGACCACAACCGCATCTACGCCATCGTCTCGCGCGAGATCGCGGCGGAACTGGGCGACGTGCCTGATCGCGCCAAGCTTTCCCGCCAGACGTTCCTGATCCACAACGACCTGCCTGACAGCTTCGACGCGTGGAAGGTGGCGGTGGGGATGAAGAAGCTGGAGCCCGCTTCGGTCGACCGGTTCAACTCCGGCCAGCTGGTGCTGGAAGCGGCGGCGCAGGGCCTGGGCATCGCCATCATGCACGACGATCACTTCCGCCGCGCGGGCGATGAACGGCTGGCGGTGCTGTACGACATCAATGTCGAAAGCCCCTACCGGTACTGGTTCATTTGCCGTCACAAAGACCTGGAAGCACGGCCGGTAAAGATCTTCCACGAGTGGCTGCTGAACGCCGGGTTATAGTGCGCCCGCCGCGCCGATACGCCACTTTCGATTTCGACAGGTCGAGCGTATCGTGCGCTGTGTTCAAAACCACAGGGGAGTATTTCATGGCCCGTCGTCCGCTTTTGGCCAGTCTGTTCGGCAGCGCCGCGATCATTCTGCTTACGGCCGCCGCGCCACCCCCGCCCCCCGTTTTCCCCACCGGCCAGACGACCGACACCATCCAGGGCCAGCAGATTGCCGATCCCTATCGCGAGCTGGAAAACGCCGCCGATCCCAAGGTGAAGGCGTGGAGCGACGCGCAGAACGCCCGCACCCGCGCTTATCTGGATAATTTGCCCGGCCGCGCCGCCATTTCCGCAAAGCTGACGCAGATGTTCAAGGACCGCTCAGCCGCGTTCTCCGGTCTGGAGCATCGGGGCAACCGCACTTTCGCCGCCTACACCGATCCGGCATTGCAGCAGACGATGCTGGTCACCCTGAACGGCGCCGCCGATCCCGCCACGCGCAAGCCCCTGGTCGATCCCAACACGATGGACCCAAGCGGCCATACCGCGATCGATTGGTACGTGCCCTCGCCTGACGGCAGCAAGGTGGCCGTATCCATCTCTCAGAACGGCAGCGAAGATGGCACGCTGCACATCTACGACGCGGCGACCGGCAAGGAGATCGAAGCGCCGATCGATCGTGTACAGTATCCCACTGCCGGCGGATCACTGGCTTGGACGGCGGACGGCCAGGGCTTCTGGTACACCCGCTTCCCCGATCGCAAGACCAGCCCGGAAAGCGAGTGGCACTTCAACCAAAACGCCTATCTCCACCGGCTCGGCACCGCCGCGGCCACTGACAAACTGGTGCTGAGCGACAAGGACGGCATTCCCCGCACCGCTGAAATCTTCCTCAGCAATGCGCAAGGCGGCCAGGCGGCTCTCGCGTCCGTGCAGTGGGGCGATGGTGGCCAATGGCTGCACTATGTGCTCTCTCCCGATGGCAAGGCCACCAAGATCGCCGAATATTCCGACCGTGTGATCGGCGGTGCGGTGATCGCCAAGGACGGCACCGTCTACGGTGTTTCGCGCAAGGACGCGCCGATGGGCAAGGTGGTGAAGCTGGCCGCGCCGTACACCGGCGGCTTCGCCAAGGCGCAGACGATCATCACGCCGCGCACCGATGCCGCGATCGTCGACGGCGGCCAATCCGATGCGCCGCTGGTGCTTGGCGAAGGCAATCGCCTATTCGTGACGCGCATTGCTGGTGGCCCGAACTCGGTGGGCATCTACGATCTTTCCGGCAAGGACCTGGGCGCACTGGACGTGCCGCCGATCTCTTCGGTCAGCAACATCGTCGCCCTGCCCGGCGGCGACGTTCTGTACGACGTCAACGGTTATACAGAGCCGCCGCACTATCTGCGCTGGAACGCAGCGAGCAACAAGTCCGCCGCCACCGCGATCAAGATGACCACGTCGGTCTCCTACGCCGATACCGACGTGAAGCGCATTTTCGCCACTTCGAAGGATGGCACCAAGGTGCCGGTCACGCTGGTGATGAAGAAGGGCACACAGCTGAACGGCCAGAACCCGCTGCTGCTTTACGGCTACGGCGGTTACGGCGTGAACATGACGCCCGGCTTCTCCGCCGCGCGCACCCGCATGCTGCTGGACGGCGGCGTGATCTATGCCCTGGCCAACATTCGCGGCGGCGGCGAATATGGCGAGACCTGGCACGAGCAGGGCATGCTGACCAAAAAGCAGAACGTCTTTGACGACTTCACCGCCGCCGCCGAGGATCTGATCAAGCTGGGCTACACGAGCCATGACAAGCTGGCGCTGCAGGGCGGCTCCAACGGCGGCCTGCTGATGGGCGCGCAGATCACGCAGCACCCCGGCCTTGCCAAGGCAGTGGTGAGCCAGGTGGGCATCTACGACATGCTGCGCGTGGAACTCGATCCCAACGGCGCGTTCAACATCACCGAATTCGGCACGGTGAAGGACCCTGCGCAGTTCAAGGCGCTCTATGCCTATTCCCCGCTGCACCACGTTACCAAGGGAACGGCTTACCCGGCGGTCCTGCTGATGACCGGCGCGAACGACGGGCGCGTGAACCCCTTCCACTCGCGCAAGTTCGCTGCAGCGCTGCAAGCGGCAACTTCATCCAAGGCGCCGATCCTGCTGCGCACCTCGGAAAGCTCGGGCCATGGCCAGGGTTCGTCGCTGAACGAGGTGATCGCGCAGCAGACGGACGTGACGATGTTCCTGTTCGATCAACTGGGCGTGGACGCGGTGAAGGCGGCGACAGCGAAGTAGCGGTCGCCCCTCAGCTGGGAAACCAAGCTTTCGTCGCCCAGGATTGGATCCGGGGGCCCGCTTCTTCTGCCATGCTGGTCGCGATAGAGGATAAGCGGGATCCCGGATCAAGTCCGGGATGACGGGCGGGGGAATTGGTGACGTAGCGGGGGAACCGCCCGCCTTACTTCGCCTGCGGCGTCGCCGTCGGCTCCGGCACGGGAGCGGGCTGCAGCGCCGATTTATTGCGGCGCTCCCGCCGGATCGGCCCGGCTTCCTTGGCCGCTTTTTCTCGCGCATCCAGCTTCGCCGCCTGGGCCTTGACCTGGGCATCGGCATCAGGATCGGGTGGCAGGCCCCAGCGCAAGTTGGCGACCTCACCCTCTGGCTGGATAAGCTTGTTCGTGGCGATAGAGGCCTTCGCCCCGGCGTCGCCCTTGCCTGCGATCCAAGTGACGCAGGCGGCCAGATCGCGAATCGCGTGGGCTTTCACCCCGCCCTTGGTGGGGCGGCAATTGATGACCAGCATGTCCTGGCGCACCGGCATCGAGCGATTGCGCAGCACTTCCAGAATGTCACCCCGCTCTGAAATCGCGACGCGACGGTTGGCGTTGGGCTGGATCAGCGTGTAGCGCGGAGACGTGTTGAATACATAGGCATCCACGCCCGGGTTCTCCAACGAGACCTGGATCGCGATCGCGCCGCCCAGAGAATGCCCGGTTACCGCGATCGGCACGTTCTTGCCACCTTCGGCGTCCAGCTTCGCCCGCTCTTCGCGGTAAAGCGCCAGCCCTTGGTCGCGCTGGGTGCTGCCGAGGTTACCATAGAACCAGTCGGCCAACTGCTTGCTGTCGGTGCCGCGAAACGCGATCACGCGCCGTTCGAGCGCACCGGCGGCGTTGCGCTTGTCGTAAATGGCGTAATTGAAGCCATGGGTCTTCAACTTGCTTTCGGCCTTATGGATCGGCTTCAGCTTTTCCTTGGCCGCCTTGTCGCCACGTGATGCCGCCCGTTCCAGATCGCACACGTCCTGTGTGGGCAAACGGCGGATCACGGTGTAGCCGGCGGGCAGCTCGAAGATATCGTTGCTATCGCAATAAGCATTGGTCGCCAGTTGCCCGTAAGGCCACGAAATGGTGGCCGTGTCGCGCGTGAACCCGCACCAGCCGCCATCCTGATCGACGCATGGGCCATGCGATTGCGTCAGGTCGGGCAAGGCGCGCGTCACGCAGCCGCTCAGACCAAGCGCAAAGGCCACCACGGCGAGCAGCCGAACCTTGATGTAAGATGTATTCCCCATGGGTGACGCTCTGCCACAGAGCGTCACCTGTAGGAAACATGTTTCAAATACTCAGCCGAGTATCAAAATCGCTCAGCCTTCGCTGACGGTCGCCTTCACGATCTTGCCCGGCTCACGCGGGGGCTCACCCTTTGGCAGCGCGTCGACATTCTCCATGCCTTCCACGACCTGGCCCCAGACGGTGTACTGCTTGTCGAGGAAGGTGGCATCGTCGAACACGATGAAGAACTGGCTGTTGGCCGAGTTCGGCGCGCTGGTGCGGGCCATCGAGCAGACGCCGCGAACGTGCGGCTCGGCATTGAATTCAGCTTTCAGGTCGGGCTTGTCGGAGCCGCCCATGCCGGTGCCGTTGGGGCAACCGCCCTGCGCCATGAAGCCGTCGATCACGCGGTGGAACTTCACGCCGTCGTAAAAGCCTTCGCCGGCCAGTTCCTTGATCCGCTCGACATGCCCGGGGGCGAGATCGGGGCGCAGCTTGATCTTCACGTCACCGGTGGTGAGTTCAAGGTTCAGGTATTCGTCAGCCATGGGGCTCTCCTCAGGGATTTGCGCGCGGGATATAGGGGCTTGCGGTAGAATGTCACGCCGTAGCCGATCTTGCCTTTTTTCCTGACGGTCACGCTGCAACGCACCAACGCCGGTTGCTTTTCGGGGCTAGCCGCTTAGACCCCGCCCTATGGCAGCCGAGCATCTTGAGGACGAACAGGTCCACAGCGTCATCGCTGAGGAGACGTCCCAGGAGAACGAGCACCATGACGAGGACAACCGGCTGAAGCCCGAGTTCCTGCGCGCCGTTCGCGAAGCGTTGGACGAGGAAGACTTCGAGCGGGTCTACGACTTGGTCGAACCGCTGCACCCGGCCGACATCGCCGACTTGTTCGAGCTGTTCGACGAAGACCAGCGCCTCGATCTGGCGCGCGCTATCCGCGACCTGATGGGCGTGGAGGTCATCGCCGAACTCAACGACTGGGTGCGCGAAGCCCTGATTGAAGGCCTCCCGGCCGACGTCGTTGCCGATATTGCCGAGCAGCTCGACACGGACGACGCCGTCGCCATGATCGAGGATCTCGATCGTGAGGACCAGCAGGCGGTCCTGGCCGAGCTGGACCCCGAAGACCGCGCCGCGATCGAGGCCGCACTCGCTTACCCGGACGAGTCCGCCGGCCGTTTGATGAGCCGCGATTTCGTCGCGGTGCCCGAATCGATGTCGGTGGGCGATCTCATCGATTTCCTGCGCGAGCAGCGCCACCTGCCGACGGACTTCTGGGAAGTCTTCATCGTCGACGCGATGCACAAGCCGGTCGGTACGTGCGCGCTATCGTGGATCCTGCGCACCCCGCGCTCAATCCCGCTGTCAGACGTGATGAAGCGCGAACAGACGCTGATCCCGGTGATGATGGATCAGGAAGAGGTCGCGCTGCGCTTTCAGAAATATGCGCTGATCTCCGCCGCCGTGGTGGACGAGGCCGGGCGATTGGTCGGCCAGATCACGGTCGACGATATCGTCCACATCATCCAGGAAGAAGCCGGCGAGGACGCCCTGCTGCTGTCCGGCGCAGGCGATGGCGACATCAACGAGCCGATCCTGCTGACGGTGCGCACCCGGCTGATGTGGCTGGTGATCAACCTGGGCACGGCGATGATCGCGGCCTCCGTCGTGGGGTTGTTTCAAGGCGCGATCGCCCGGCTGGCGCTTCTGGCGGTGCTGATGCCGATCGTCTCGGGAATGGGCGGCAATGCCGGCACGCAGACGCTGGCGGTTGCGGTGCGTGCACTGGCGACGAACCAGCTGACCAGTTCGAACACCCGGCGTATGATCCTGCGCGAATTCCGCATCGCCCTCACCAACGGCCTGGCGCTGGGCACGCTGATCGGCACGGGCACGGCGATCATCTTTGGCATGCCGATGCTGGGGCTGGTGATCGCGATGGCCATGCTGATCAACAATCTGGTCGCGGGCCTGGTCGGCATTCTCGTCCCGGTAACCCTCGATCGATTCGACATCGATCCGGCCGTCTCCTCCGCCGTATTCGTGACGACGGCGACGGACACGATGGGCTTCTTCAGCTTCCTGGGCCTGGCCGTACTTATGGGCCTCGCCTGAGCGGATCGGCGTACCTATCTGAAGCTGCGATGCCGCTTCACATGACCAAGATCGCCTACAGCGCCGAGAGCCCCGCCAGCCTCAAGGCGTGGCTGGAAAGCCACCAGACGGCAAATGGGGGCGAGGCTCTGCTGACCACCCGCTACCTGCCCAAACGGCATGAGGAGATGACGGGCGGATCGCTCTACTGGATTTTCGAGCATACGCTGATCGGGCGCTCCCCGCTGCTGGGCTTCATCCAGCGCGAGGATGGGCGCTGGCATATCCGGCTTGAGCCGCGGTTGATCCCGATCCACACCCGCCCCCGCCGCGCACATCAAGGCTGGCGATACCTGGATGGACAGGACGCGCCCCCCGATCTGGGCGACGATGAAGATGCAAGCGACGTGCTGCCGCCCCGCCTGATTGGCGAGCTGGTACGGCTGGGGCTGGTCTGAACGGGTTCCGCACCTCCCGTTCGTGTCGAATCAAGCGCTGACTGGGTTGTGGCAGGTCAGCCCCGATCCAGCCACCACCGCATCAGCACGTTGGCAATCGCCGTAGTGGGCGGGGCGCCAAAGGCCTTGCCCATGCCCCCCTCATTGGCGGCGTCGATAGCCTCGGCCACGTCATCGCGCGTGAACCACCGGGCATCGTCCAACTCGGTCCTGTCGATCGTGATCGCGCCGTCGTCAGCATAGGCGTGGCAGCCGATCATCAGCGAGGACGGGAACGGCCAGGGTTGGCTGGCCACATACGTCACATCGCGCACCCGCACGCCCGCCTCTTCAAACACCTCGCGCGCGACGGCTTCCTCGATCGTCTCGCCCGGCTCCACGAAACCGGCCAGCGTGGAATAACGGCCCGCCGGGAAGCGGGGCTGGCGGCCCAGCAGCACTTGCCCCTGATGCTCGACCAGCATGATCGTCACCGGGTCGGTGCGGGGAAAATGTTCGGCCTTGCAGGCGGGATCGGTGCACGTGCGTTGCCAGCCGCCCTTGTCCAGCCGAGTGGGATGACCGCTCACCGCGCAAAAGCGGTGGCGCGAATGCCAGTTCACCAGCGCCCGTGCCGCGCCATAAAGCGCCAGTTCCTCCGGCGGCAGTACGGACATCGCCTGCCAGCTGCGCGGCCCAGCGAACAGCATCCCGTCCGGCGATCCGGCAGGCACTTGCACAAAGCAGCCCCGCCCATCGCGATCTGGATCGATACCCAGGAAGATCAGCTCCGCCTCGACAGGTACGTCGGCCACCGATGCCCAGGCAAGGTCGCCCTCCTCGGTCATCACCGGATCGAGACCCTCCATGCGCAGCAGGCGGCCTTCCGCATGCAAGGCCTCGATCGCGGCGGGGTCGGAGCGGATGTGGTCGGCGCGATCGATCCGCGATCCGGCAAAGGCGATAGGCATGCTCAGCGCTTCTCCAACAGGGCCATGACATCGGCTTTCAGCGCGGACTGGAATTCGGGCAAGAGGTTAGTCGCATCCGCAGGCATGAACTGCGCGAAAATCTGCGAGCGCAAGCCGCGCACCATGTCGACCATGCCCACTGTCCCGGCCGCACCCGCCCAGCCGTAGATCCCGGCCTCCGCGCCAAGGCCAACGCGTCCACCCGCGGCAAAACCGCCGACCGGCCCCATGATCGCCGGGCCAGTGACACCTTTGGGCAGCAAGTTCGACGCGCCCAGCCGAACGGCCTTTTCAGGCAGGATACGCCTGCCGTCGATCTGGCCGAACTGCGCCAGCATCCGCAGGAAGCGGTCATAATCGCGCGGCGTGCTGACCAGACCCGCACCACCGAACGGCGCGGCGGGCTTTTCCAGAAACAGCGACTTGTTACCCTCATCGATGGCGACGAAGATGCCCTGGATCACGCCATAGTTGGTCGCCAGCCGCCCTGCATCGGCACGGGGCACCTGAAACACGGTGTCCTTCATTCCGGCGGGGCCAAAGATCGTCTGCTGCAGGTATTGGTCGAACGCCTTGCCGGTCACCACTTCAATCACGTGGCCCATCAGGTCCAGCCCCATCGAATAGCTCCAGCGGGTGCCGGGATCATTGACCAGCGGCACTTGCGCCAACGCATCGGCAAAGGCCTTCAGCCCCTGGATCGAGCGGGCGCGGGTGAAACCGTTGATCGGCAGCCGCGTGACCTGGCCCGGAATCAGGCCCCTTTCCTGCATCATTTTCACGATCGGCCCCTGTTGCACGATCGCATAGCCAAGCCCCGAGGTATGCGTCAGCAGATGACGCATGGTGATCGGGCGCGGCGCGGGGTGCAGCGCGGTAACGGAGCCGTCATACGTGTTCTGGACCATCATGTTCCGGAACTGCGGCAGGATTTCATATACCGGCTGGTCCAGCCCGATCTTCCCTTGCGCAATCAAGCCCATCGCCGCCATGCCGGTGATCGGCTTGGTCATCGAATAGATGCGAAACAGCGTATCGGGCGTCATCGGATCGGGATCGGTGAAGCCCTGACTGCCAAGCGCGACGAACTCTGTCGCCTGCCCCGGCCGACCCAAAGAGGCCACCAGACCAGGGAACTTGCCCGGACCCACCCAGCGGGTGATCAGCGCTCGCACATTCGCCATCAGGTCCGGACGGGTGGCCGCTTGCGCCAGGCTGGGGAGCAAGGCGCCCAGCCCCGCCGCCGCGCCCAACTGCAACAGCGCACGGCGATGGATGACGGCTTCGAACAAGGGGGACGGCATGGTCAGGCATCGACTCCGGTTGTGGCCAGCGCGAGCCGCACGGCCTTGGCGAACAACGTCGGCAACCCGGCATCGGCCAAGGCGTCCACTGGCCACCATTCGCCGCCATCAGCGCCCGGACTTACCGTTTCGTTCCCGCGATAAGTGGCCACGTGCAGATCGAGCCCGAAGTGGGTGAAGCCATGGCTGACGACGCCGGCGGGCTCCCATGCGCCTTCTAGCGGAGCCTTGCCGCTGCCATCCTGTCGCGAGCTCCAACCATCGTCGGGCAGCGCGCGCATCCCGCCCAGCATTCCCTTGCCGGGGCGGCGCACCAGCCAGACCGCGCCCTCTTGCTCGATCCAGAAGGCGCGGCCCTGCCGCTGTGGGCGCGCCTTCTTCGCGGCTTTCACCGGAAAGCGCTCCGGCTCACCCGTGCGGCGCGCAACGCAGACGGTGGACAGCGGGCATAGCAGGCAGCGCGGGTTGCGTGTCGTGCAGATCGTTGCCCCCAGATCCATCATCGCCTGCGCGAAGTCTCCGGCCCGCTCATCCGGCGTGATCGTATCGGCGTGGCGGCGGATCGATGGCCGCGAGCCTGGCAGCGGCTCCTCGATCGCGAACAGGCGCGAAACCACGCGCTCCACGTTGGCATCCACCACCACCGCCCTTTGCCCAAAGGCGATCGCGGCCACGGCGGCGGCAGTGTAGGCCCCCAGCCCCGGCAGCGCGCGCAGGCCGTCCTCGGTTTCCGGAAATGCACCGCCCCGCGCCGACACCTGTTGCGCGCAGGCCAGCAGGTTGCGCGCCCGCGCATAGTATCCCAGCCCCGCCCATGCGGCCATCGCCTCGCCCTCAGGCGCATTCGCCAGATCGTGCACCGTGGGCCAGCGGCGGGTAAATTCAGCGAAATAGGCCTTCACCGCCGCCACCGTGGTCTGCTGCAGCATCACCTCGGACAGCCAGACGCGATAGGGATCGGGCGCACGGCCACCGGGCGGTGACCGCCACGGCAGCTTCCGCGCGTGAGTATCGTACCAGGCGAGCAAGTCGGCTGCGACATCATGCGATCTGGCGTCCATCTCTCCGCTATGGCATTGGCGGCGACGCAATGGAACGGCCCGAACGTGTGACAGATCGCAAGACCGGCAAAGCGGGGCCCGATACGCCCGCTCGCGCCAAGAAGGCGGGCGGCGTCGCCCCCAAGCTCAAGCCCTACGAACGTCCGCGAGGCGGGCAGGCGCGTGCAATCAGCGATCTGATGCCCGAAGTGGGCCGCACCGCGTTTCGGCGCTTCGGCTTCGTCCAGTCCAGCGTCGTCACCCGCTGGCCGGAAATCGTCGGGGCGAAGCATGCCCGCATCTGCACGCCGGAATCGATCCGCTTCCCACCGGGCGAAAAACATGACGGCATCCTGCAACTGGTGGTGGTCCCCGCCCATGCCCCGCTGATCCAGCACGTCATCCCCGAGATCATAGAGCGCGTGAACCGCTTTTTTGGATACAATGCCGTCGCCCGCGCCAAGATCCGGCAAGGTGAGGTAAAGCCACCCGCCACTACTACCCCCAAGACCACGCCGCCCTCGCTCAAGCCTATCCCGATGGAGCTGGGCGAATCGCTGCGCGATATCGGCGACCCGGAATTGCGGGCCGTGCTGGAATCCCTCGCCCGCAGCATGGGCGCGGCCAAGGACAGGAACGAGGACAAGACGTGATCCACCGCAGCATCCGCCTCACCGCTCTTTTCGCCGCAGCCACGCTTGGCATCGCGGCCTCGCCCCCGCACCCCAACTGGAACGCCACCGTCGGCACCGCCGCGCAAGGGGCCTACACGCTGGGCAATCCGGCGGCAAAAGTGAAGCTGACCGAATACGTCAGCTATACCTGCCCCCACTGCGGGCACTTCCACAAGGAAGCCGATCCGCGCCTGCGCCTGACTTACGTTCCGCAGGGCAAGGTTTCGGTGACGGTGCAGCAAGTGGTGCGCAATCCGGTGGACCTGACGATCGCGATGCTGACCAACTGCGGCGATCCCAAGGGCTTTTTTCCGCGCCACAACGCCTTCATGGGCGCGCAGGACCAGTGGCTGGGCAAGCTGGAGACCTTCACCTCCGCGCAGACATCGCGTTGGTCCAATGGCGAGGTGCCCACGCGGTTGCGCGCCATCGCATCAGACCTCGATTTCTACGCGATCATGGCCCGCTTCGGCCGGTCCCGCCCGCAAGTGGACGTCTGCCTGGCCGATGGCGCGGTGATGAAGCGCGTGACCAGCCAAACCGAAGCCGCCTCTGCCGCCGGGGTACAAGGCACGCCCTCCTTCGCCATCAACGGCGAGCTTCAAGACGCGCATGACTGGGCATCGCTCGCCCCGCTGATCGACGCCAAGCTTTAACCGCCCCCATCAACCGCGAACTGTGGAGAGCCCGCGTCTGTGCCACTCGTCGCGCTTTGCTCCCGCCGCGCTCTGCGCTAGCGCAGAGCCTCTTGTGAGAAGGACCGCCTGCATGCCTTTCCGGATTCGCACTCTTGCCCTGTCCGCCGCGGCGTTGCCATTCGCGCTCGCGCTGTCTGCCTGTGGCGACAAGAAAGCCGAAGGCACCGGCCCCAGTGGCGAACCGGTGGCCAATGTGGCTCCGCCTGCGGGCAAAGCCTGGACCGACATCGTCAGCAAGACCGACGAAGGCGGCTATCGCATGGGCAACCCGGATGCGCCGATCAAGCTGGTGGAATACGGCGCGCTCTCCTGCTCGCACTGCGCGGAGTTCGCGAAGGAGAGCAACGAGAAACTACAGGGTGACTACATCGCCAGCGGCCGGGTCAGCTATGAACTGCGCTACTTCATGCTGAATGCGTTCGACGTCCCCGCCTCCCTTCTGGCGACGTGCGGCACGACCGAGGCGGTGATCCCACTGAGCGAGCAGTTCTGGGCCTGGCAGCCCAATATGTTCAACAACCTGCAAGCCGCTGGCGACGCCAAGTTGCAGCAGGCGGCGGCGCTCCCGGCCAACCAGCGCCTGCAGGCCATCGCCCAGCTGGCGGGCATGACCGACTTCTTCGCCGCGCGCGGCATCTCGCGTGATCAGGGCGCTGCGTGCCTGGCTGATACCGCCAAGGCCGATTTGCTCGCCAAACAGACCGAAACCGCTTCCACCAAGTACAACGTCAGCGGCACGCCCACCTTCTTCATCAACGACGCGTCGGTGGGCACGGCGGACTGGGCAACGCTGGAAGGCAAGCTCAAGGCCGCAGGCGCGCGCTGATGCGCCGGGATAGCTGAGACGGCGATGCACTTCCGACGGCTGAAGCTCAGCGGGTTCAAGAGCTTCGTCGAGCCGGCGGAACTGCGCATCGAACTGGGGCTGACCGGTGTCGTCGGCCCTAATGGCTGCGGCAAGTCCAACCTTCTGGAAGCCATCCGCTGGGTCATGGGCGAAAGTTCGGCCAAGTCCTTGCGCGGCGGCGGCATGGAAGACGTGATCTTCGCCGGCACCGCAAGCCGTCCGCCTCGCGCCTTTGCCGAAGTGGTGCTCTCGGCCGGAACCGCCGCGGGCGAAGACCTTGAAGTCGTGCGCCGGATCGAGCGTGGCGCGGGCAGCGCCTACCGCGTCAACGGGCGGGACGTGCGGGCCAAGGACGTCGCGCTGATCTTCGCCGATGCCGCCACCGGCGCGCATTCGCCCGCGCTCGTCAGCCAGGGGCGCATCGCCGCCGTCATCAACGCCAAGCCGACCGAACGCCGGGCGATGCTGGAAGAGGCCGCCGGGATCGCCGGCCTGCACGTGCGCCGCAAGGATGCGGAAACCAGGCTGCGCGCCACCGAGACGAACCTCGCCCGGCTGGACGATCTGATGGCAGGGCTCGACAAGCAGGTCGCCAGCTTGCGGCGTCAGGCTCGCGCGGCCGAGCGGTATCGCGCGATCTCCGACCAGATCAGGGTGGCCGAAGCGCGCCTGGTCTTTGCCCGCTGGCGTGACGCCGCGGCCGCCGCCGAAGCCGCCCGCAAGGACGCGGAGGCGGCGGAAGCGCGAGTCACCGCCACGCAGCAGGCCGCGCGAGACGCCCAGGCGTTGCAAGCCGTTGCAGCCACCGCACTTGCCAAAGCGCGTGATGACCTGGCGGACCGGCGCGACGATGCCAACGCGCACGGCCATCGCATGACCACGCTGGTGGGCAAGCTGGAAGCGGCGCAGCAGCGCCTGAACGATTTAGACAGACAACGCTCCCGGCTGGAGCAGGACAGTCGCGATGCGGATCGGCTGACACACGATGCCGCGCAGGCGCTCACTCGGCTGGAGCGTGAACTCGCCGACACAGCCGAAAAGCTGCAAGTGGCCGATACCGGGCGCCCCGCTTTGTCGCTGGCTCTCGACCGGGCAGAAGCCGCATCGC
>NZ_CAXYKL010000203.1:0-3975 GCF_964277725.1 uncultured Novosphingobium sp.
ATGATGTTGGTCGCCAGCAGGACATCGCCATCGCCGTTGGCGAAGCGGACCATGGTCTCGTCCAGTTCGGCAGCGGGCATCTTGCCATGAGCCTGCAGGACGGACAGCTCGGGAACCAGACGCTTCAGGCGCGTAGCCAGCCCGGCAAGATCTTCGACGCGCGGAACCACCAGAAAGCTTTGACCTGCCCGGCTATGTTCGCGAAGCAAGGCGGCGCGCACTTGCGCCTCGTCGAAGGGGCTCACGGTGGAGCGGATCGGCTGCCGACGCGCAGGCGGGGTCGCGATAACGGACAATTGCCGCAGGCCGACCAGCGCACTCTGCAAGGTGCGGGGGATCGGCGTGGCGCTTAGCGTCAGCACATGATCCGCCCCCAGGGCCGCGATCTTGGCTTTGTCCACCGCGCCGAAGCGCTGTTCCTCATCAATGATGACCAGGCCGAGATCGTGAAATACCACGCCTTTCCCGGCAACGGCACCCGTGCCGATGACGATCGCGATCGATCCGTCCGCCAGCCCCGCCTTGACCGCCTTCTTTTCCGCCGCCGTTGACAAGCGCGATAGTCCGGCGACGGTGATGCCCAGTTCCTGAAACCGCTTCGTGAACGTTTCGATATGCTGCCGCACAAGCACGGTGGTGGGGGCGACAATCGCGACTTGCTTGCCCGCGATCGCGACCATGGCCGCCGCTCGCAGTGCGACCTCGGTCTTGCCGAAGCCGACGTCGCCAACGATCAGCCTGTCCATCGGCTTGCCCGCCGCGAGATCGGCGCGTACCGCCGCGATGGCACGGGCCTGGTCTGCCGTCTCGGTGAAAGCGAAGCTATCGGCGAATTGTTCGTAAGCGGGCACGTCCGGTTCGATCACCGCCGCATCGCGCTTCAGGCGCTCTGCCGCAAGCTCTGTGAGTTCGCGGGCTGCTTCGGCAAGTGTGGCGTCGACATCGCCACGGCGCTTTGCCCAGCTGGAGCCGTCCAGCTTATCGAGCTTTACCGCTTCCTCGTCCGAGCCATACCGCCAGATGCGGCTGGCCTCGGCTGCAGGGATCAGCCGACGGGTTTCGCCCGCAAAGCGCAGCACGATTGCCTCACCGCCTTCGGGCGCTGCATCCAGGCCCTCGATCACGCTGAGGCCGTGATCTTCGTGAACCACAACGTCGCCGCGCCGCAGTTCGGTCAATTGGAAGGGGTCGATCTGGGCATGGTCGGTATCGCCAAGATCACGCTGTGCGCGGCTGCCGAGCAAGTCGGCAGCGCTGACCACCAGCATATCGGCGGAACGGAAGCCACGCGGCAGCGGCATGGCCAGGCTCAGCAAAGCGCCTTGCGGGGCCTCCAACGCTTCCCTCCACGCGGTGATGGGTTGAACATCTTCCTTCAGCTTTGCCGCGATGCGCGGCGTCAGGAACCGCAAATCGCGTGGCGATCCCACCAGCAGGACCTTGCCCCCCTTCAGCGCCTCGCGCGCGGCCTTGGCGAAGGCGCGCATCGGATCACGCTGTTCGGCAAATCGGGCCGGTGCATCGCCAATATCGCCGGCGAGCGCTTTGTCCGGATGAGATTCGGTGCTGGCGTGCCAGCGCTCATCGCTGCAGATCTGGCGCATCGCCTCGCGGCCCGCACGTTGCGCGGTATCGGCTGCCAGTTGCACGAACACCCGCCGCCGCTTGTCCGCCCCTTCATCCTGGAAAATGCCGGCTTTGGGCAGATGGTCAACCAGCGTTACGCCATCGCCTGCCTCAGGTTCGCGTGCGCGACCAATCTCCAGCGTGTCGCAATCTTCGGTCGTCAGCTGGCTGATGGGATCATAGGCACGGATCGATGCTATCTTGTCCCCCGACGCTTCGATTCGATAGGGACCGGCGGCGTCGGCAGGGTAGATGTCGATCACAAGCCCGCGCACGGCAAACTCTCCGGGCTCGTCGACCCGTTCGTCGCGAAAATAACCTAGCTCTTCCAATGTCACCGCGAACGTCGTGAAGTCGATCGCGTCGCCGCACTTTAGAATCGGCGGTGCGGGATCGTAGGCCTCGGGCTGGGGGAAGAGCCAGGCGCAACTCTCGCCGGTGGTGATCAGGGCGACGTGGCCGGACTGGGCTTCCTGTTGACGCAAGCGAAGGGTGCGCAGGGCGTTGGTTCGCTGACCGGCGTTGGCGGGACTGGCCGCGCCGGTATCGCCGGGCAAAGCGTCACTGCCGGGACAGAATATGACCGCGTGCCCGTCTAACGCTGCCTTCATGGCTGATGCGATGGCACTGGCCCGAACTTCATCATGAGCGATGAATATCAGATCGTCCGCCTCCAGTTCAGTCAGCAGCAGGGCTACAGCCTCACCGATCGCAATGGCGGGTTTGCGATCCTGCGATGGCGAGGTGGCGACGATCTTGGCCATGGTGTTCATGCCAGACCAAACCAGACTTTCCCAAACTTGTTCCGCAAAATCAATCCAATATACATGGGAACGAAAGCGGTTTTCGATCGGCGAAAGCGCGGTGATCTGGCGTACAGATTGCCCGCTATTGGCGCGTTAGCCATTCCTCAAGGCTATCCGCTAACCGCTTTCTAAGCCCTCGTGGCCCATCAGCGGGTATGGTTGAAGTGCTATGAAGTTCGATCCGATAATCCCCTCCGATGAAGCTGCGGACCGTGCAACCCCGCGCGCGGGGGTGACGATCATCTGCGACGTTCGGCAGGGATCGCGGCCATGGGCTTCGGCGCGGCTGGAAGATATTTCTCCAGGCGGCTTTCGCATCGCGCGGCTTGCCGGCGCAAGGCAGGATGTGCCGCTTCGCATTCAGATTCCGGGCATCCAGATGTTGAGCGCGGACATCCGCTGGATACGCGATGGCGCGGTCGGCTGTGCGTTTGCCGAACCGCTCCACGTCGCGGTATTCGAACATATCGTGCGCAGCGCCCGCTAGGGCGCCGCACGACGACGGACGATCAGATGTGGATGGCGCGGCCGAAGGCGGCCAGCGTCGCCTCGTGCATCATCTCTGACAAGGTGGGGTGCGGGAAGACTGTGTTGATCAGTTCGGCCTCGGTCGTCTCCAGGGTCTTGCCCACGATGTAGCCCTGGATCAACTCGGTCACTTCCGCGCCGATCATGTGTGCGCCCAGCAATTCGCCGGTCTTGGCGTCGAAAACGGTCTTGATGAAGCCTTCCGCTTCGCCCAGCGCGATGGCCTTGCCGTTGCCGATGAACGGGAAAGTGCCGACCTTCAGTTCGTGACCGGCTTCCTTGGCCTTGGCCTCCGTCATGCCGACGGACGCCACCTGCGGATGGCAGTAGGTGCAGCCCGGGATATTGCTACGGTCCAGCGGGTGGGGATGAACCTCGGCGTTGCCCAGCTCCTGCGCGATGGCTTCGGCTGCGGTAACGCCTTCGTGGCTTGCCTTATGCGCCAGCCACGGCCCTTCCACGCAATCGCCGATAGCCCACACGCCCTTCACGTTGGTTCGGCCCATTTCATCCACCTTGATGTGGTAGCGCTTGTCCGGCTCGATGTTGAGGTCCTCCAGGCCGATGTTCTCAAGGTTGGGCACGATGCCAACCGCCACGATCACATGGCTGAACTCGGTGGTTTCTTCCTTGCCGGCCTTGTCCTTCAGGGCGACCTTGACGCCGCTGTCGCTCTTCTCGATCGCGCCGACGGAGGCCTTGGTCAGAATCTTGATCCCCTGCTTGGTCAGCTGCTTTTCCAGGAAAGCGGAGACGTCGGCATCCTCGACCGGAACGATCCGGTCTGCCATCTCGACCACGGTGACGTCAGAGCCCATGTCGTTGTAGAAGCTGGCGAATTCGATGCCGATCGCGCCGGAGCCGATCACCAGCAGCTTGCTCGGCAGCTCCTTGGGCGTCATCGCATGACGATAGGTCCAGATGCGCTCACCATCGGACTTCGCCTTGGGCAATTCGCGGGCCCGCGCGCCGGTAGCGATGATGATGTGCTTGGCTTCCAGCGTCTCGGTGCCCT
>NZ_CAXYKL010000204.1:0-17817 GCF_964277725.1 uncultured Novosphingobium sp.
CGGCGACGATGTTGACGCCAAGGATCAGCAGCGCGGCGACGGCATCGCCCTTCACGAACTTGCTGGCACCGTCCATCGAGCCGTAGAAGTCCGCCTCGGTCGCCACTTCGCGGCGGCGGGCCTTGGCCTCGTCGGCAGTCATCAGCCCGGCGGCAAGGTCGGCGTCGATCGCCATCTGCTTGCCGGGCAAGGCGTCGAGGGTAAAGCGCGCCGAGACTTCAGACACGCGGCCCGCGCCCTTGGTGACCACCACCATGTTGATGATCATCAGGATCAGGAACACGAAGATGCCGACGGCGAAGTTGCCCCCGATCAGGAACGCGCCGAAGCTCTCGATCACCATGCCCGCCGCGCTCTCGCCCTCATGGCCGTGGACCAGCACGACGCGGGTGGAAGCGACGTTTAGCGCCAGGCGCAGCAAGGTCGCGAACAGCAGGACCGAGGGGAACGAGGAGAAGTCGAGCGGCTTGGTCGCATTCATCGCCGCCATCAGGATGGCGACGGACAGCGCGATATTGAGCACGAATGACACGTCGAGCACGATCGCGGGGACCGGCACGATCATCAGCACGATCAGGACCAGGATGCCCGCGGGCAGCGCCAGCGAAGCGCCGCCGGATAGACGATTGAGGAAACTCACAGGCCGAACCTCGCCAGCTTGGCATAGGCGTCACGAATGTGCGCCGGGGCACCCGCAGCGCTGCCGCCGAAGGAATCGTTGAGGGTATCCGCCATCGAGCGGCTTGGGGTGGCGGTGGGCGCGGGCATCTGCGCCTGCGCGGAGTGGAATTCCTGCGCGATCGGGCCGCCGACCGGCAGCGTGAAGCCGGGGGTTGCGGGATTGGACGCGTCGTAGCCGGCGGCAGATGCCCAAAGCTGCGCCCCGCCGGTCTCCATCGCATTCGCTACCCGGCCACGGATCAAGTCCATCACCCCGCCCACGGTGCGCGGGCCGCCGGGGCCATAGAAGATCGAGCGGTTCGCCCCGGCGGCTTGCGGCAGGATGCCGGCGGCGATCGCATCGGGGTTTGCGGACAAGGCGGACAGGAAAGTGGTCGCACCGCCGATGCCCAGGAAGTGGCCGAGGTACAGCTCGGCGGCGTCAGGCTCGCGGCCGAGCGCGGTGGCGAGTTCGGCGCGGTTGTCCGACGCCAGTTCGCCCGCCATCAAGGCCGAAGCCTGGGGATCGTAGCGCAGCGCCATGATCTGCGCGCGCATGGCGGGATCGGTGATCCGCCCGCCGGAGATCGCATCGCCGGCCCAGCCCAGCCCGTGCTCCGCGCCATGGCGGTCGAGCGTCTGCAACCAGGTTCCGTTGGTGAACTGATAGAGCCCGGCGGCGCTTGAGGTCGGCGCCTTGGCCGAAGGGTTCAGGCTGGATTCGATCTTCGCCTGGGCCAGCAGATAATTGAAGTCCATCCCCGTAGCCTGCGCCGCACGCGCGATCGCCGCCCGGACGGGCGCGCCGCCAGGTGCGACTGAAGCTGGGGTTGCGGACGACCCGCCGACATATGGGGTATCAGGCAATGCTGGCTCCCGGTGAAAGTACCGGTGACCATTCAGCAAGAGCTGTGCCAATTTTTTGTGGGCGAGGGCTTAAACGATCTCAGCCCTCTGCGTACCCTTACCTAGAGCCCGTCCGTGTCGAGCGGAAACCGGCTGGAAATTTGGGTTTCAGCGCGCGCCCGCGTAGGCGTAGCGCGGGCCAGCATGATAGAGCTGCGGCGAACCGGTCATCGCGTTCAACCGCGCGGTGACGTTGGCGGCCACCAGGTTGCGAACCTGGCGGTTTACCTCGTTCAGACGCTTGGCCGCTTCCAGCATTCCGCGGCATTCCTCGTCCAGAACCACGCCGGCGGCGTCTTCCAGCGATCCGCACAAGCGGTTCTTGTCATTCGCCGCACCCATGAGCGCGTCGATATCCAGGCCGGCAAGCGCCTGCCGTTCTTCTTCCAGGACGGCAAGCATCTGCCGCAACTGATCACGCAGCATTGCCGGGGTTGAAGACTGGACTTGGCTCACGGATGACCGCTCCTCAGGATGATGCCGGCTGCGATCATGGCATCCGCGATCCGGGCGGGGACCAGCGGATACTTGCCGCTTTCCACCGCCTTGCGGATTTGCGAGACGCGATCGGTATCGACCGGGGCTTCCCCCGCGTCCACCGCCACGCTGGTGGCGACACCGGGCGCGGCCGTCTTGGCGGAGGCCTTGCCGCTCGGGACAGCGGCGGCGTTATCGGTGCCCGCTCGGCGGGCTATCTCGGCACTCACCGCGCCGATCGCGCGGGGAGCACCCACTTCGATGGGTGGCATGATGGCCGCTCCTTGAACTCTTCTTGAAGGGAAGAACGGTAGCGGCGCGGAAGGTTTAAGGGGTGTGGCGGCAAATTCGTGCCGCGGGTCCGGCAAAATAATGCTTACGCGTATATACTTAGCGCAGGCACGCCAGATTTTTGCCACGGGATAGCGACGGCGAAGTGTTAACGCGCGTCAGTCCAGCGGCAGCGAGACCAGCCCCGGGCGAACCACCTGGGCGCGCATGGGTTCGGCGTTGGGCTTGGCGTTGATCGGGCGGACCCTGATCCAACTGCCGACCGCGCCGGACTCCATGGCCTCGCCCGGCTGCGCCACGCTGAAGCCATCGCCGTTCACCGCGATCGAGATGCCATCGCCGCGATTGATCGCGGGCGCTCCGCCCGGGCCTTGCAGGTCGCGCTTGATCGGCACGAACAACCGCCAGCTGCCGGGATCGCCGCACTGGACGATTACGCTTTCATGGTTCTGCGTGCGCCACGACAAGGCGAGCGGGCTGGCGCAGGGCACAAGTCGCAGGCGGCGGTCCACCGGCGTCATCGCGCCGCCGCTCTGGCCGATTTCCGCGCCGGTGAAGCCTGCGACTTCCCGATCGATCGCGGCAAGGTCGGCATAGCCGGTCGATGCGGCGGCGAGGATGGCGAGAACGATGCTCATGGTCGATCCTTGGATGGAAGCGTTTGCGCAGAACTACGCAAGGTACGTGCCAGCCGCGCTTCGGGCGCATCATAACCGATGATCACGCGCAATCCCGGGCTACCCGGTTCCACCACGACGCGGGCATCGCCGGCTTCGCGCGCAAGAGCCTGCGCGCGCGCCAGGGCTTCGTTCATCGCCCCCGGCGCATAGCTGGCGGTGATCGTCACCTGCTGGCGAGGATCGCGCGGCTGCTGGGCCAGCCACTCCTTCAGCGGCGGCGCGCCTTCACCCGCGATCCAGACGGCCACCGGTTCACCGCGTGGCGCCAGCTGCGGTGTAGAAGTCGTGGCACGCGTGATTGCCGGAGCGGCCTGGGCCTTGGGGTCCTGCCGGGCGACGGCGCTGGCGGTCAGCATGAACAGGATCATCGACAAGTCGGCGATGATCGTCTGCCAGCCGGTGCCGACCTTGATGCTCATCATGCGCGCGCCTGCCGGTGCGAACCAGAGGAAGCCGTTGCGGCCGAAGCCTCGTGCAGCTTGGGCACGGCCGGCGCGATCTGCGCCTCCAGCCAGTCCACCACGACTTGCCGCTCACGCTCTTCGGCCTGCGCCGCACGCTCGATCACGCGGGCGAGCGGCGCGAACACGATATTGCCCAGCAACAGGCCATACAGCGTCGTCAGCACCGCCATGGCGATCGCGCCGGTGAAGTCCGCATGGGCCGCCCCGCCCGAAGGCAGCTGCGTCAACGAGATCAGCGTGCCCGCCATGCCGAACACCGGGGCAAGCTCAGCCGCCTGCGCGAACGTCTCCACCGCGTGGCGCGCACGCTCCTGCCGTTTCAGGCGGTGATTGCGATGCGCATCGCGCAAGGCGGTCAGCGAGTGGGTCTGGGCCATGGCGTCACACGCATCGTCGAACTCCTCATCGCCGAAGTGGTGGGACTGCGCGCGTACCAGCCCGTCGCGGCGGATCGCCTGGACGTGCGTGGCCAGTTCCCCCCGCGCACGCTCGGCGTTGAAGCGCCCCTTGCGCAGCGCGAACAGCGCGCCGATCGCGGTGCGGCAATCCGCCCAGCCACAGCGCAGGAACGTCGCCACCAGTGTTCCGCCCACCACGACGAGGGCGGATAGCGGATCGAGCAGGCTCTGGACGTTCAGTGCGACTTGCATGCGGATTGCACTCCTTCACCACAGCAGAACGGCGGGCATTTCAGTCCTTTTCGCACTTGGCCGACATTTGCCGGAAAACGGCAAACCTTTGCCGCCCGGCTGCCGCTCACGGCCCCAATGCGACTTTTCGTAGGCCTGCAAAGCATTTGGCACGGTGTTTGCTGAGATATCCCGCGAACACCCGGACGAGCCTTGAGCCAGTCCATCGGAAAGGAAACGAAGCGATGAGCCAGAGCCTGTTCGGCATCCATGCCGCCGCTCTCGAACTGCGCTCTCAGCGCATGGGGATGATCGCCGGTAACATCGCCAATGCGGCGACCCCCGGCTACAAGGCCAAGGATATCGACTTCCGGGCCGCGCTCGCCGCCAGCCAGAAGAATGGCAGCGGCGATGCCGATGGCGCGGCCAAGGGCGCCACGCTCTATCGCGTGCCGGTGATGCCATCGATGGACGGCAACACCGTGGAGCTGCAGAACGAGCAGATCGCCTTTTCGGAAAACGCGGTGGGCTATTCCACCACGCTGGAATTCATCCGTGGCCGCGTCGAGACGCTGACGCGCGCGATGCGGGGCGAGTAAGCGATGCCCGGCTCCATCTTCGACGTCGCCCAGCGCGGCATGTCCGCCCAGCTCGTCCGCATGAACGCGGCGGCCTCCAACCTGGCGAACGCGGGCACGGTGACCGGTAGCGAGGCGGAAGCCTATCGCCCGATCCGCGCCGTCTTCGCCGAAGACCTCGACCGCGCGACCGGCATGGGATCGGTCCGGGTCGAGGGCGTGGTGCGCGAGAATGCCGCCGCGATCCGCCAGCACGAGCCCGACCATCCGCTGGCCGATGCCAACGGCGATGTCTGGACCGCCCCGGTCGATGAAAACGCCGAGATGGTCGAGATGCTCGAAAGCTCGCGCCAGTACCAGAACATGGTGGAGGCCCTCTCCACCGCCAAGCAACTCATGCTCGATACGATGAGGCTCAAATGACCGTAAGCTCAGTCTTTCAGAATTACGCGACCACATCCGGCGCGGGGAAAGTCGAAACCAGCAATGGCAAGACCGGCCTGGCCTCGCTCGGCTCCAACGATTTCATCAAGCTGATGACGGCGCAGATGAAGCAGCAGGACCCGACCGACCCGGTCGACCAGAAGCAGATGCTGGCGCAGATGGCGCAGTTCTCCACGCTGGCGAACAGCACCGAGATGGGCAGCACGTTGAAGGCGATCGCTTCCAAGCTGGACGTGCTGATCACCAAGCAGCCCACAACCACCACCACGCCCACGGCTTCCTAAGGAGCGTCTTTCATGTCCTATTACACCTCGATCAGTGGGCTGAAGAACGCCCAGACCGACCTGAACGTCATCAGCCACAACATCGCCAACGCGGAGACCAACGGCTTCAAGAAATCCCGCGTCGAATTCGCCGACATCGTGGCCGGTTCCTCGTTCACCAATCCCAAGCAGCAGCAGGGCATCGGCTCTGCAGTAGACTCGATCACGCAGAACTTCTCGATCGGCCCGGTGGAGCAGACCGGCTCGGCGCTGGACGTTGCCATCACCGGCGATGGCTTCTTCGAGATCAGGTCCCCCGGCGGCGAGACGATGTTCACTCGCAACGGCTCCTTCGCGGTGGATGAGCAGGGCTATATCAACGATGGCACCGGTAACCGGCTGCAGGCTTTCGCCGGCACCGCCACCACCGGCACCCCCGCTGATGTGAAGATCCCCGCGACCAAGGGCACGGCCACCTTCACCGGCGTGACCATCAGCCCCAAGGGCGTGATCAACGCGTCGTACTCGGACGGTTCGAACGACACCGTGGGCACCGTTGCCCTCGCCACCTTCATCGCGCCGACGGGCCTGAAGCAGGTCGGCAGCTCGAACTGGACGCAGACCGGCCTTTCCGGCCCACCCACCTTCGGCGCGCCCGACACCGCCGGCAACGGCGCGCTGCTTTCGGGCTCGATCGAGCACTCGAACGTCGACGTCGCCGAGGAACTGGTGAACCTGATCACGGCCCAGCGCTATTTCCAGGCGAACGCCAAGGCGATCGACACCGCCACGCAGATCTCGCAGACCATCATCGGCCTACGGACCTAAGGCCTGACCCATGGATCGGCTCATCTACACCGCCGTTTCCGGCATGAACGCCTCGATGGTGCGCGAGCGCATGATCGCGAGCAACATGGCGAACGCGCAGACCATCGGCTTCAAGGCCGAAGTGCTGCAGGCGCAGTCCGTCACGCTGGACGGGCCGCAGCTGGACGTGCGCTCGATGAACCGGTCCGAGGTCAAGGGCGCGTCGATGAAGGAAGGCGCGGTCGTCCAGACCGGCCGCCCGCTCGACGTGGCCATGACCGGGGACACCATGCTGGCGGTCCAATCGATCGACGGCCAGGAAGGCTATACCCGGCGCGGCGACTTGTCGGTCTCGATCACCGGCGTCGTGCAGAACGGTGAAGGCCTGCCAGTGCTAGGCCAAAGCGGCCCGCTGATGGTGCCTCCCGGCGCCAACGTCTCGATCGCGCAGGACGGTTCGCTGCTCGTCACCGATCCCGCCCAGCCCGATCAGCAGCCGCAGAAGATCGATCAGCTCAAGCTTGTCAGTACCAAGGGCTCGCCGTTGGAAAAGGATCTGGCGGGTGTGTTCCGTGTGCCCGGCGGCGGGGTGCTGCCGGTGGACGAGAACGCCCGCGTCATCCCCGAATCGGTCGAGCAATCGAACGTCAATTCATCCGAGGTCCTGGTGGACATGATCGAGGCGCAGCGCCTGTTCGATCTGCGCACCAAGCTCGTTTCCACCGCCAAGGAGCTCGACGAAGGCTCCTCGCGCCTCATGCGCCTCGACTAATCCCAAGGAACCAGACCCATGCCCACCAGCGCCCTGCACGTCGCCCGCACCGGCCTTGAGGCCCAGGATCAGCGGATGCGCGTGATCGCCAACAACCTAGCGAACGTTTCCACCACCGGCTTCAAGCGTGACCGCGCCAACTTCGCGACGCTGGCCTATCAGAACGCCCGCGTCGCCGGGGCACAGTCCTCGGGCGAGACAGCTTACGCCACGGGCCTGAACCTGGGCACCGGCGTCAGCATCCAGTCCACCACGCGGATCGAGACGCAAGGCACGCTGGAGACGACCGACCGCTCTTATGACCTCGCTTTGGATGGTGACGGCTACTTCCAGGTGCAGCTGCCGGGTGGCCAACTTGGCTACACCCGTGCGGGTAATTTCTCCCTGACGCAGGACGGTCAGGTCGTGACGACGCAGGGCTATGCGCTGCAGCCGCCGATCAACGTGCCCCAGGGCACCACCTCGGTCACGATCAGCCAGGACGGCACCGTCTCGGCGCAGGTCACCGGCCAGAACGAGGCGCAGCAGCTGGGCCAGATCACCATCGCCAGCTTCACCAACCCGGCGGGATTGCAGGCCGCATCGGACAACTTCCTGATGGAGACCAGCGCGTCCGGCCCGGCACAGATCGGTATCGCCGGCGAGGAAGGCCGCGGCCACATCCGCCAGGGCATGCTCGAAGGCTCCAACGTCAACATCGTAGAAGAGATGGTGGACATGATCGAAACCCAGCGCGCCTATGAGATCAATTCCAAGATGATTTCCTCGGTCGACGAGATGCTGCGCAACGCGAACCAGACGCTGTGACGATGACCAACGCGACCAATCACGATTTCGCCTCTGCCGCAAACACCGGGGCCCCGCTGCCTTGGCTTCGCGACTCGGAAAAGGCGACCGGGCCAGCGGATCGCCCGTCGTTGCCCGCGCCTTTGCGCAACTTGCTGCGCGCCGCGGGCGCCATCGGGGTCGCCGCCGCGATCAGCGCCGCCTTGCCCGATCCCGCCGCGGCCAGGAAGGCGCCCAAGCCCTCGGGCTTCGAACCGACCCTGCCCGTCGCCGCGCCGCTGCCGCCCGCCAACGGTTCGATCTTTCAACCCGCGCTGGGTTATGCCGCGCTCTACGAAGGAAATCGTGCGCGCCGCGTGGGCGATCCGTTAACCATCCGGCTGGTGGAAAGCACCACCGCATCCAAGGCGGTAAATTCGAAAAGTAACAAAGGCGGAGGTGCCTCCATCACGCCACCCACAGCCGGACCGTTATCCTTTCTTAACCCTAATGCCCTTAATGCGTCTTCGTCCTCGACGTTCAACGGACAGGGCAACGCGGGGCAGACGAGCAATCTCTCGACCACCGTCGCGGTCACGATTGCCGAAGTGCGCGAGAACGGCACCGCGCTGGTCAGAGGTGAGAAGCAGATGTTGCTGAGCCAGGGCGATGAATGGGTGCGGTTCTCCGGCATTGTTCGGCTGGCCGACATCGACATCGACAACGTGATCCTCTCCACGCGAATCGCCGACGCCAAGATGGAATATTCCGGCAAGGGCGCGCTGCAGCGTGCAAGCAAGCAAGGCTGGCTCGGCCGGTTCTTCAACGTGATCTCGCCGTTCTGATGCGCAAGCTTTTCACCACTCTTGCTTTGGCGTTCAGCGCGCTGCTGGCTTTTGCTGCGCCCGCCAACGCCGAACGCGTCCGCGATCTTGGCCAGTTCCAGGGCGTGCGCTCCAACCAGCTGACCGGCTACGGTATCGTCGTCGGCCTGCCCGGCACGGGTGACGATAACCTTGCCTACCTGACCCAGGCGATGAAGGGTGTTTCGGGCCGCATGGGCCTGACCCTGCCGCCTGGCGTAGCCCCCGGCCTCAAGAACGCGGCCGCCGTGATGATCACGGCAGACCTGCCCGCCTTCAGCAAGCCCGGCCAGCGCATCGACGTGACCGTCAGCACCATCGGCAAGGCCAAGAGCCTGCGCGGTGGCGCTCTCATCATGACGCCGCTTTACGGCGCGGATGGCCAGATTTACGCGATGGCGCAGGGCAACCTGGCGGTCGGCGGCCTGGATGTCGGCGGCCGCGATGGCTCGAACGTCACCATCAATATCCCCACCGTCGGCCGCATCGCCGACGGCGCTTCGGTAGAGCGCGCGGTCGCCACTGGTTTTGACAACGGCGGCGATCTCAGCTGGAACCTGTTCACGGCCGACTTCATGACCGCCAGCCGCGTGCGCGATGCGATCAACCGCAAGCTGCCCGGCACCGCCACGGTCACCGATGGCGTCTCGCTGGCGCTGCGCCTGCCACCCAATGCCGACACCCGCGCCAGCCTGATGGCCGCGATCGAGATGATCGACGTCAGCCCGGCCGAAACCCCTGCCCGTGTCATCGTCAACAGCCGTACCGGCACCGTCGTCATCAACAGCGCGGTTCGCGTCGCCCCTGCCGCGATCAGCCACGGCAAGCTGGTGGTCCGCGTGGACGAGAAGCCCACCGTGGTGCAGCCCGCGCCGTTCAGCGGCGGCCGCACCGCCGTGGAGCAAAGCTCGCGCATCCGGGTCGAGGAGGAAGACCGCAAGGTCATGATGTTCCAGCCCGGCGCGTCACTGTCGAAGATCGTGGACGCGCTCAACATGCTGGGCGTCACCCCGTCGGATCTCGTGGCGATCCTGGAAGCGCTGAAGCAGGCCGGTGCCCTCAAGGCGGAGATGGTGGTGATATGACAAGCATTTCGGCCCCGAACCTGGCGAGCACGAAACTGGTGGCGGGCAATGCCACCCAGCGTGAGAAGCTCTCGGCCTCGGCCAAGCAGTTCGAGGCGATCTTCGTGCGCCAGATGCTCAGCGCCGCACGCAAGGCCGACTTCGGCGGGGACGACCTGTTCGGCGGTCAGGCGCTCGATACCTTCCGCGAGATGCAGGACAACCAGTTCGCCGATATCGCCGCGCAGACCGGATCGCTGGGCTTCGCCGCCAAGATCGAGGCGCAAGTCGCGCGCCTGCTGCCGCACGAGGCGAACGCTCCTGCAACGCCGAAGGGAGCGAAGTAAACCATGGCTTCCGATCTCATCGCCATCGCCCGCAGCGGTACCCGTGCGGCACGTGCCGCGCTGGACGTGACCGCGCAGAACATCGCCAATGCCTCTACCGAAGGCTACGTGCGACGGTCGGTGTCGCTGAGCGAGGTTTCGGGCACCAGCAACGGCGCCGCGGGCAACATCAGCCTCTCGGGCGTCCGCGTCAGCGGCGTCGCCCGCAATGCCGACGCCTTTCGCCAGGCCGAAGTGCGCCGCACCGGCAGTGACGCCGCGCGCGCTAGCGCCGAGGTGCAGGGCTTGGAGAATATCGAATCCTCGGTCGAGCAGAGCGGCCTTTATGACGCCTCGGTGGCGTTCGAAGGTTCTCTGCAGAAGCTGGCGTCCGACCCGACCGACAGCGCCCTGCGCGCCTCTACGCTCGAAAGCGCGCGCACTCTTGCCAAGACCTTCAACGTCACCGCCGGCAGCCTGAAGTCGGCCGGAGACGGCCTGCGCTTCGAAGCCAACGCCGGGGTCAGCCAAATCAACACCCTGGCCGGGGAACTGGCCAAGGTGAACGCCCGCCTCTCGCGCTCCGCCGACGCTTCCAGCGACCAGACCATGCTGCTGGACCAGCGCGACGATCTGCTGACCAAGCTGAGCGCGCAAGTGGACGTGACCACGGTATTCTCGTCCGACAAGACGGTCGAAGTGCGCCTGGGCGGCAGCACCGGCCCACAGCTCGTCTCAGGCAACAAGGCCGGGACGCTGGCCATGAACACGGCGGCGGACGGCACTTTGTCGTTCAAGCTGGACGGCACCGCCGTCACCCCCGCATCCGGCGCGATCGCGGGCAAGAATCAGGCGCTGGTGCAGCTCGCGCAGACCAGCAAGGGCATCGATGCGATCGCGGCGAAAGTCGCGGCCACCGTCAACGCGGCGCAGGCCAATGGCGTGGATCTGGATGGCGCGAGCGGGCAGCCGATCTTTTCCGGCGCTACCGCCGCCGATCTCCAGGTCGTCGCCACCAACGGCAGCAAGATCGCCACCGCACCGGCCGGGGCCGCGGCCAAAAGCCGGGACGCCACCAACCTTTCCGCTTTGCGCACCGCGCTCAGCACCGCCAATCCGTCCGGCGACATCGACGGCGCGATCTTCGACGTCTCCAGCGCCGTATCCGGCCGCAAGGTGACTCGTGACGCGCTGACCGCAATCGCCGACAATGCCAGCCTTTCGCTCCAGAGCCAGGCAGGCGTCGATCTCGACCAGGAAGCGGTCAACCTCGTGCGCTACCAGCAGGCATTCCAGGCTTCAGGCCGCGTGATGCAGGTCGCGAACGATCTGTTCGACACGCTCCTGGGTATCCGCTGAGGCCACCGCCATGACCATCTTCTCCACCAACAGCACCAGCGCCTTCTACGACCGGGCCCGTGGTGACATGACCTCGCTGCGCAAGCAGACCGAGGCGCTGCAGGCGCAGATCAGCAGCGGCAATCGCCTGACCCGTTCGTCGGACGATCCGGTGGCGGCATCGCGCCTGCGGTCGCTCGCCCGCGCCGATACGCTGTCGAAAATCGATACCGCCAACGCCAATCGCGCCACCGCCGATCTCAACATCGCGGACGCCACGATGTCGGACATCACCACCGCCATCTCGCGCGCCAAGGAACTGGCCACGCAGGCGGCGAACGGCACGCTCAGCGATACGCAGCGCGCCAGCATCGGCAAGGAAATGGCGGCAATCCATGACACGCTGTTCAGCCTTGCGAACACGCAGGACAGCAATGGCAAGCCGCTGTTCGGCGGCGACAATGCGACCAGCGCCTACACGCTCGATGCCTCTGGCAACGCCACCTACACCGGCACCGCGCGCAGCGCCGAGGTGTCGCTGGGCCAGGGCCAGACCGTCACCCGCTCGCTGACCGGGCCGGAATTCCTGAACTTCAAGGTCGGCGGCGTCGACACCAACCTGATGGCCACGGTCAAGACCCTGGCCGACGCGCTGAACGCGGGCACCGGCGATCTCGCCGGCGCGGCGCGCGGCTCGCTGGATGCGCTCTCCGCCGGCCTGGACTCGGTGACAACCGCGCAGACGGTGGTGGGATCGCGGCTCGCCTGGCTCGACATGACGACCGAGCGCGCCACCAGGATGGCCGAAACCCGCGCCAGCGAAGAACAGGACGTGGGCGGCGCGGACTTCGCCAACTCCGTCGCCCGACTGCAGCAGATGATGACCGTGCTGGAAGCCAGCCAGGCCAGCTTCACCAAGCTTTCTCAACTCTCGCTTTTCAACCAGCTGCGCTGATGACTTCGCCCGTCATCCTCGAAGGATACTGAACCATGTTTGCTGCAATCGGCGTCGTCATCCTGCTGGTGATGGTGTTCGGTGGGTTCGCCCTGACCGGCGGCGCGCTCGGCCCCGTCATGGAGGCGATCCCGCACGAGATGCTCATCATCGGCGGCGCGGCCATCGGCGCCATCGTGACCGGCAACTCGATGCACGAACTGAAGGGCCTGGGCGCCTCGTTCGCCAAGATCTTCAAGGGGCCCAAGCACAACAAGCAGGACCATGTGGACGCCATCGTGCTGACCAGCCGGTTGATGAAGCTGCTGCGTTCCGAAGGTCCGGTGGCGCTGGAATCGCACGTATCCGACCCGCAATCCTCCTCGCTCTTCGCCGAATTCCCGCGCCTGCTGGCCAACAAGCCGCTGGTCGCGCTGATCTGCGACACCCTCACGCTGATCGTCGTCTCCTCCGGCACGCTGGAAACCCACGCGGTCGAAGAAGTGATGGACAACGCGCTGAAGACCACCTTCCACGAGATGCATGAGCCGCAGCACGCGCTTTCCAGCCTGGCGGACGCCCTCCCCGCGCTCGGCATCGTCGCTGCCGTGCTCGGCGTGGTGAAGACCATGGGCTCGATCGACAAGCCACCCTCGATCCTGGGCGCGATGATCGGCTCGGCGCTGGTCGGCACCTTCATGGGCGTTTTGCTCGCCTATGGTATCGTCGCGCCGATGGCCGGCCGCCTCAAGCAGATCATCGAGCAGGACGAAATGATCTTCCACGCGGTGAAGCAGGTCGTGATCGCCAGTCTGCATGGTTATCCCCAGCCGCTGGTGGTGGAAAGCGCCCGCTCCGGGCTAGGCCACGCCTTCCGTCCCGGCTTGTCCGAACTGCTCGACGCGATGAGGGGCCGCTGACGTGGCCAGCGCGCCGGCAGCCAAGCGCGGCAAGAACGAACTTCCCGCGCCGATCATCGTCAAGAAAGTCACCATCGTCGCCGGGGGCCACCACGGCGGCGCGTGGAAGGTCGCTTATGCGGACTTCGTGACGGCGATGATGGCATTCTTCCTGCTGCTGTGGATCCTGGGCGCGACGACCGAGAAGCAACGCAAGGGCATCGCCGACTACTTCTCGCCCACGCTGGTCAAGACCAGCCAGGGCAGCGCCGGTTCGGCGGAGGGACTGCTCGGCGGTTCATCGCTCACCGATGCCGACAAGTATCCACACCGCGCAGGTCAGACCGGTACCAAGACGCTGACGATCCCGCGCGACACGGTGGGCGGTCCCAAGGAAGGCGGCAGCAAGATCAAGCGCACCACCCGCGCCAAGCAAGCGCTGGAGCAGAAGCTGCAATCCACGCAGGAGCTGCGCCGCCTCGCCAAGCAAGTGCGGATGGTGGACACGACCGAAGGCGTGCGGATCGACCTGGTGGACGATGCCAACTTCTCGATGTTCCGGCTGGGCACCACGATCCTGACCTCGGACGCCAGCGAACTGGTGCAGGCGATCGCGCAGGCCGTCGGCTCGGACAAGGGCTCGCT
Organism: uncultured Novosphingobium sp.; assembly: GCF_964277725.1. Classification (NCBI taxonomy): domain Bacteria; kingdom Pseudomonadati; phylum Pseudomonadota; class Alphaproteobacteria; order Sphingomonadales; family Sphingomonadaceae; genus Novosphingobium; species uncultured Novosphingobium sp. The sequence goes on from NZ_CAXYKL010000204.1 coordinate 13,806, forward strand.
GACGATACGCGGTCATACCGACGCCACGCCGTGGCGCGATGGCGTGCCGGGCAACAACTGGTCGCTTTCCGCCGGCCGCGCCGAAGCGACGCGCCAGGCGCTGCTGCGCGCCGGGATCGGCGAAGACCGCTTCAACCGCATCGAAGGCGTGGCGGACCGCGAACTGCTGATCCCGGGCGACCCCTCGGACCCGCGCAACCGCCGCATCTCAATCCTGTTGCTGGACTGAAGTACAGAGGCGTTCCGGCAGGGCACGCCCTCTCACCCCGCTCGTGCCGAACGAAGTCCAGGCGCGGCAGCGCCGGATCAGCGTTTCTAGATTTCGCTCGACGCAGCCGGGAGGGGGATGTTGCGGTGGTCTCGCCATTTGATTCTGATCGTGGCTTTCAGCGTAGAAATCGCCATCCTCAGATCGGCACGCGTCGCAAGATGACGGCTGACCAGCCGCCCCACCACTATCAGCATCGCCAGGTCCAGAACCACCATCGCCACACCGCCGGCGCTGACGCCGATCAGCCGAGCCAGGCCATATGTCATCGGCAAGCTGGCCAGCGCCAGCGCCACGTACCACCCGGTGTATGCCGCCTGTCGGTCGCTCGCCAGCAGCAGGTTGGACAGCGGATACCACACGCCGCCGAACACGATCGTCGCCCCCATGGCGAGCACCAGCATCGCCGGAGGCGTGATCGCGCCATGGGTCCACAGGGCGATCGCCGTTTGCCCCCAACCCGTGAAGGCCAGGCCATAGGGAACGACCAGCAGTGCAGAGAACAGCAGCGTCGCCAACACCATCGCCGCCATGCCGCCCCGGTCCCTGCGGGCGATGGCGGCGGAAAACTCCGGCATCAGGGGCGTGCTCACTACCCAGCACAATTGCATCCCCACGCGCGATAGCGTGCGCGTTGCGGCAAAGACCGGCACCGCCGCCTGGCCCGCCGCCGCGCCAATCATAAGGGCGGTCCCTTGCAAAACCAGCGCCTGCGCCAGCGGCATCAGCATCACTGCGCCTGCAGGCCGCAGCAACGCCCACGCCTCGTCCCATGAACCACGCCGGACGCCGATTTCCAGCCACGGTACGCGCTGGCGCAACAGCAGGTTCTGGATCGCGAGGGCGAACATCCGGCCAAGCAGCCACGCCATGGCCGCCGCGACGATCCCACCCCCGCACCACACCGTCAGCACCAGCGCGGCATTCTCGATCAGCATCGTCATGGCGTTCCAGAACGCGCCCACGCTGAACTTTTGCGCACAACGGAAGCCGGCGAAGAAGATGCTGCCCTGCACCGCCATAACGCCGTAAATCACCAGGATCGACAGGGTCAGGCGAAGATCGAATACTGCTGCCGACGGTCGGGCACCAAACACGCCATCCGGCAAGAGCCATACGATCCCGGTCAGCGCGACGATCAGCACCGCGGCGCTTGCCAGCACCGCGCGCCACGCACTTTGGAATATCCGCACAGCCTCCCTTGGCTCCCCGCGCGCGACCGCCATTGTCATGCGTGTGCCTGCAACGGTGGCGAAGCCGAAGTCGCTCATGCTCAGGAACTGCGGCACGGTCGCCAGAATCAGCCACTGGCCATAAAGCGCAAGTCCCCAGTGCGCGGCCAGGATCGGCACCAGCGCAAGCTGCGTCGCCGCGATCACCAGCTTGTCGAACGCGGTCATGCCGATCCCGGCGGCGACGCGGCGGATCATCGAAGCGACCTACAAAACTGCTCGGTCATGCCCGCCGCTGCGCCCAATAGAAACGGCCGGAGGGCTTGATCCGGCTGATGCGCAGCAAGCGCAGGGACACCACCATGCCCCCGGTCAGCAGGGCCGCGCAGCCGATGAAGGAAGCGTCGAACCGCCACATCGCGATGGCGGCGAAGGCCCCCATTATCTGCACCACGCGCGATTGCGGTGCGATCAGCCGATAGACGCCATGCCACAGCAAGACAAAAGCGCTCAGCCCCAGCGGCCAGAACCAGCCGAAGTTGGCATAGCTTTCGCCATAGAGCGTGGAATTGAGCGCCAGTGACGGGATATGGGCAATCGCCTCCCCCAGCGACAAGCCGAAGTTCTCAGGCCGACCGGGCCATAGCGCGCCGGGCAACAGCAGCGTCACCGGCCGGGCGAACATCGCGAAGGCCAGATAGGGGCGGTCTAGTGTGCCAAAATTGTGCACGATCCAGTCCAGCACGACAATGTTGGAGGATTCGAACACGCTGTTAAGGCTTGCCTCCAGCGATCCCGCTTTTGCCTGCTCGCTACGCCATGCCATATCCCATGCCAGAGCGAAGGATTGCAGCGTATAACCCTGAGCGGTCGCCAAGCCGCGAAACATTGGCCAGAGCGTGCTCAGCACTGACAGCATCGACAAGCTGGCCACGCCCGTCAACAGCATGCGCCAAGGCCGGTCTTTCAACAGCAGCAGAACCATCAGCAGCAGGTAGACAGCAGTTATGCGGTTGAAGGTGGTAAACACGTCGAACAATGAAAGCGCTATGCCTACCAACACGGCGCTCCGTATCGCCACCGCCCCCACCGCCACGCGATAGAGCAACACCGCGAAGACTGCATCACGGGCCACGTTCGCGGCATACTTGATTGGCAGAAACGCAGGGTTGGCAAAGGCCGTGTCGATATTGCCCTGCCAGTGTCCGCCCCCGGCAAGCCCAGTCAGCGCGAACGATGCAATGGCCGTCACTAGGAATAGCGCGATCACGCTCGGCACCATTCGCGGATCGCTTCGATCGGAAACATGGGACGGGACTTGCTTGAACAGCAGTCGCAACAGCGGAAACAGATACATCCCACCCAGCAGAATAGCCGTCGTGCCAAGGTCCTTGAAGGGGTAGTAGGACAAGGCAAGTTCGGGAACTTCGGCTAGCCCCCGCAGCAGGAAGACCAGCGTCGGAACTAGGATATAATAGGCATGGCCGATCAAGATCCCGTCTAGGAAGTCCAGCCGCGCGATGTCCATACGAGCCAGCACCGCGCAGTTGATCCCAAACCCTGCCAGGAAGAACAGCCAGACAAGAACGTAGATCACGTTTGCGGCCTAGCAGTATTAGGCTGCGCCATCGCATGAACGTCGTGATCAGTTGCGTGGCGCTGCTTGATCGCGACAGCAGGATTCCCGGCATGGATAGTCCCCGCCGCCAAGTCTTTCATAGCTACGCCGCGGGCGCCCAGGATTGCTCCGGATCCCACGGTCACACCGGGGCCGACGAACGCCTCCGCCGCGATCCAACTTTGTGCCTCCAGCACGATCGGGCGGGTCCGCAAGGGAAAGTGCGGATCCTCATAGTCATGCGTCCCGGCGCAAAGTGTCGCATCCTGTGAGACGACGGCGTAAGCTTCAATCGTCACCCGGGCTTGGTTGTAGCACCGCACGCGGCGGCCAAGTGTAGCATAGTCTCCCATTACCAGGTTTGCAGGATACCAGATCCGCGCACTGGCATAGATGTTCGCGCCGACCCCCAGCTGTGCGCCGAAAAGACGCAGGACCAATCGCCGCCAACCGCGTAGGGGCGGCGGCGTCCAAGCCGCTAGCAGCAGCCAAGTCACCGAGAAGAGAGCGCGGACCGTCCTATGAGCCAAACTGAAGCTGGCGCCTCCGGTGCGTGGATGCGATTGCGCCGCATTGAGGAGCGCGTCGCTCACAATTGCAGCCCAGTATGTTCGCGCAAAACCGCCAGCCGCTCTTCGCGCGTGGCGCAGGTTCGCATGGCGCGTTCCAGCTCCAGCACGCGCACATCCACCAGGAAGCGGTACCAGAAGCCCTGCATGGCGTGGTAGATCAGGCCCGCGCGGCCATCCAGGAAACCCAGCTGCGCGATGTAGCGGTAGAGAAAATACAGCAGCGGCCCCATGCCGAACGGCAGGCGATTATACACCCGCTCCTTCATCCAGCGCTTGGCGCGCGCCTGCCAGCCGCTGCCACGCACCGTCAGCGTTTCGCAGTGATCGAACAAGGCGTAGCGTTGGGCCAGCACATCCACCGCCTCGCGCGCGGCGTAGCCGT
>NZ_CAXYKL010000205.1:0-5402 GCF_964277725.1 uncultured Novosphingobium sp.
GGCGTTGCCGGGCGGGCGGCTTACGTGGGCGATACTACGTATGATACGGGTGCAGCCCGTGCCGCCGGGCTGCCGTGTGTTGCCGTCAGCTTCGGTTTCAACGATCTGCCGCCCGCCGAGTTAGGCGCGACGGCGGTGATCGATCATTTCGACGAGCTGATCCCCACGCTGGAGCGGCTCTGACCGGACTCGCGCAACGCGGTCGTCCATGATCCCGAGGGTGTCAGGCCTTTGGGCAGGACGACCACTTCGAGCCCCTGGGCCGGTTCCAGATACCGCAGCGCCATCGTCTGCACGTCCTGCGCGGAAATAGTCGCAAGGCGATTCTTGGCGGCAATCTGGCGCTGGATGCGATCGGCCTGGGTCTGCGCACGATCTACCAAGGCGATCCACCCGTCATTGGTCTTGAGGCTGTTTTGCACGCTTTCAAGCAATGGCTGGCGCGCGCGCTGCAGCACATCGGCGTCCACGGGAGCATCGCGTAATTGGTTAAGTGTGCGGATGATGGCCATCCGCGTCTGCTTGATGTCGGCAACGTCGACCGAGGCAGCGATCCCGAACGTCCCGTAGCCGGGCCAGGCGCGTGAAAGGGAACTGGCCGCGGTGGGCGAGTAGGCCTTACCCAATGTCTCGCGCAGAGTGTCGGTCAATTCGATCCGCACCACGCGTTCCAGCATCGCCAGCTTCAGCGTTTCGTCGGGATCGGCATCGTCCCGCGTCGGCCAAGTAAGGCGCAGCAGAGCCTGATTGCCCGGGCCGGTGTGGCGGATCACGCGGGGAAGCCTGTCGGCGGTAAATATGCGCTCGGCCCGATCCTTGCCGTCGCCAAAGTCCGGTTCGCGCTTGGGCAGGGCACCCAAGGTAGTGGCGACGAGCGCGATCGCCTCTTCTTCCGAGATATCACCCACGATGCCGACCTCTATTGCGCCGTGGGCGAGCCGATCGGAGATATCGCGCTTCAACTTGGCAAAGGTCAGCGCGCGATAGGCCTTTACGTCCTGCAGCGTGAAACGCGGATCGTTTCCAGAGAGAATGCCGCCCAGATCCGCTCGCAACGCCGAACTTGGGGTCGCGCGCAATTGCTCGAAATAATTGTTCATGTTGTGGCGATATTGCACTTCGCCTTCGGCCCGATAGCCGGGGTCGGTCAGCATCGCCGTCCAAAGCTGAAGCTGCAATTCCAAGTCGCGGGGCGTGGTGATCGCGCGCGCATCGAAACTCGTATCGCCGGTGCCGAAAGTATCGCTGACGCTGTGACCGGCCAGGATCGTTTGCAGATCATCGGTGCTGTGCTTGCCTAGGCCGCCTTCGTCCAGAAAGGGCATCATTTCCGTGGCGAGCGGATTGGCCTTGGTGTCCAGCTTGTCCCCACCGTCGACCGATATGGTTACGCGCACCCGGTCTTTTTCCAGCGCCGTCTTCTTCAGATTTAGCATCACACCATTGGCAAAGCGAACCTGCCGAATGCCAAGAGCAGGCTCGCGCGTATCTGTTGCCACGACACCTGCCGGGCCGAAATCGGTATAGGCAAAGCCGGCGAGATCGGTGGAACTCATCTGCGCCACCTCCGCCTTCATCGCCTCGTCCCACGCGGCGCGGATGGCAGGCGCACCGCCTGCCGGATCATACCGGCCGCGAAAACGTATCAGCGGATCGGCCACCTCCAAGGCTTCCCGCTTCATCGCTGCGAGGACGGCCTCCGGCGTGATCTGGGGCATGAAGACGCGGAAGCGGGCCAGCACGTCCTCAGGTCGGGAAGGAACCACGCGGTCCTGCACCAAGGCCAGCGCCACGCCGGACAGGGCCGTGTTGCTGCGCGTGTCGGACATGGCGGCCGCATCTTCCAGCGCGGTGCGGATGTTGGCGACCTGTTCGGCCACTTCCGGCTTCGAAAAGCCGTAGATCAGCGCGCGGCGATATTCCCGCGCAGCCGCAATCATTCCGCGCCGCCATTTGCGATCCACGGTATCCACGATCAGCCGCGTGGAGCGTCCTGCCTCGAACACGTCCCCGGTACCAAAGCCTGCTCCACGAAACGGAGGGTCCTCCTGGCGGGAAAGGCGCAGGAAACGGCGGTTGACGATATCATAGCCGATCTGGCGCAGCAGGCTTTCCTGGCGCTGGCGGATCGTGTCTGGCTCATCAAGCCAAGCGCCATTACGCACCATGGTGATGCGTTCGGAAACGGCTGGGTCGATGTAGATCGTAGTGCGATCGCGATCCTTCGCCACGATCGGGCCGGCGCTAGGCTGGGTGACGGCCTTGCCTGCCTGCCAGTCTGCAAAGCGCGCCTTGATGGTCTGCTCCACCACCACCGGATCGAAGTCTCCGATCACCACCAGCGTAGTCTTAGCTGGCGTATATTCCCGGCGGTAGAATGCCCGCAGCCGCTTGGCGTCTGCGCCCTCGATCGTCTCGGCAACGCCGATGGGAAAACGCAGGGCAAAGCGGGATTTCGGGTAGAGAAATTGCGTGTTGGCGATCGTGTCGCGTAGCTGCCAGGTGTTCCGGTCGCGCATCTCGGCCAGGATCACGCCGCGTTCGCGCGCTACGGCGGCGGGGGCGATCGTCAATTCGCTGGCGGTTTCGCGCATCAGCATCAACGCGGTGTCGATCAGGGCCGGGTCGTTGGTCGGTAAGTCCAGCTTGTAGAGCGTGCGGTCGAAGCTGGTGGACGCGTTGGTGTCCGCGCCGAAGGCCAGGCCGTGCCGTTCCAGCAGCCGCACCATCTCGCCCTCGGCGATGTGCGTGCTGCCGTTGAAAGCCATGTGCTCTACAAAATGCGCGAAACCGCGCTCTTTTTTGCTCTCATCCAGCGAGCCGACGGCGATGTCCATCCGCACCAGCGCGGTACCCGCAGGCGTGGCGTTGCGCCGTATGACATAGCGCATTCCGTTCGGCAGCCGACCAAAGCGGAACGAAGGGTCTGGCGCGATGTCGCTGGTGCCGAACGCCCACTGCGTATCATCCGCGGCAGGGGCCGTATCACGGGCCTGAAGTGATCCGGGAGAGACAAGGCTGACGAGGACGAAGAACGCGAAGGGGCGGAACCGCATGACGATCCGCTTGCCCCAACACGCCTGCTTTGCCAAGTGGCTCAAGGTCTAGGCAGAGACGATAAGCCGTTACGTTGCGGCAGTTTACTTCGTGGTGCTCTTGCCGCCCCGCAGCTTGCCACGATGAGCGGTCAGGTCGAAAACCTCGCTCGGGCCCGGATCGTCCTGCAGCACGCCCAGGCGCCGCGCGACTTCCTGATAGGCCTCTTCCTCGCCGCCCAGGTCCTGGCGGAAGCGGTCCTTATCCAGCTTCTCACCCGTGACCATATCCCACAGGCGGCAGCCGTCAGGGCTGATCTCGTCGGCGAGGATCACGCGGCTGTATTCACCGTCCCAGATGCGACCGAATTCCAGCTTGAAGTCGATCAGGCGGATATTGATGGCCGCGAACATGCCGCAGAGGAAGTCGTTCACGCGGATCGCCAGTGCCGAGATGTCCTGCATCTCTTCATTGGTGGCCCAGCCGAAGCACGAGATATGCTCTTCGGCGATCATCGGATCGCCCAGCGCGTCATCCTTGTAGTAGTATTCCAGCAGGGTGTGCGGCAGCGGCTCCCCTTCCGGAATGCCAAGGCGCTTCGAGATCGATCCGGCGGCGACGTTGCGCACCACGACCTCGATCGGGATGATCTCCACCTGGCGCACCAACTGCTCGCGCATGTTCAAGCGGCGAATGAAGTGGTTGGGTACGCCAATGTGATTGAGGCGGGTGAACACATACTCGCTGATGCGGTTGTTGATCACGCCCTTACCCTGGATCGTGCCCTTTTTCTGCGCGTTGAACGCTGTGGCATCATCCTTGAAATACTGGATCAGAGTGCCGGGCTCAGGGCCTTCGTAGAGGATCTTCGCCTTGCCTTCGTAGATTTGGCGTCTGCGGGACATGGGCAAATCCTTACTCGAAACACTGCACCGAAAAAGCGGACCCCGGCGCGCGCAGAGCGTATTCACGCGAACTGCTCGGCCGGGGCTTTCGCGGACGGCATATAAGCCACCCGCACGAATTTGCAAAGACGGTGCAGTACCAGCCTATTGGCCGAGCAGATACTTGCGCCAGAACATGGTTTCCACCCAGCTCTGGTAGTCCCGGTTCTCCTTCTTGGCGAAGCCGTGGCCTTCGTTCTTGCCGACAAGGTGCCACGCCGTACCGCCATTCCCGCGCACCGCCGCGACGATCTGGTTGGCCTCGCTCTCGGGCACGCGGGGGTCGTTGCTGCCGGTTACCACGAGCAAGGGAATCTTCAGCTTGTTCACGCTGGTGAGCGGAGAAATCGCGGTCAACTTCGCCCGCTGTGCCGGATCGCGCTCATCGCCATATTCGACCCGGCGCAAGTCTCGACGGTAGCTTTGGGTGTTCTCCAGAAAAGTCACGAAGTTGCTAATGGCCACGATGCAGTCGGCCGCCTTAAGGCGATCGCCGTAGCGGATCGCGGAAGCATAGCACATGTACCCGCCATACGAGCCGCCGTTCACGGCCATGCGCTTAGCATCGATGCGGGGATCGCGCTGCAGGCGATCCAGGAACGCGCCGATATCCTTCACCGAATCCTCGCGCTTGAACGGCCCATTGTCGAGGCTGACGAAGCGCTTGCCGAAGCCGGTGGAGCCCCGCACGTTCGGCGCGAACACAGCGATGCCCAACTCGTTCGTCAGGTAATTGCTCGCCCCGCGAAAACCGGGGGTGTACTGCCCTTCGGGCCCACCGTGGATGCTGACGACCAGCGGGCGTTTGCCCGGGAATTTCTTTGGATCGGGACGATAAAGGAAGCCCGAAACCGTCTCCCCATCGAAACTCTTGACCTCGACCAGCTCGGCTTCAGGATTGCGAGCGGCGTCCAGTCCCCCGGTTTCGCTCTGCGTCCAGCGTGTCGCCTGCAACGATGCGGGGTCCAGGGTGAACGCGTCCGTCGGGACCTTGGCGGAACTCAGCGAAAAAGCCAGCCGTCCGTCCGGTCCCGCTTCCAGTCCGCCGATCGTGCCTAGGGGCAGATTGCGCGCTTCCCTGGCCGCTCCGGTTTTCGGGTCCAGCAGCTTCAGCCGCGAACTGCCGTTGTCGTTCAGCACGTAGGCGACGTATGATCCATCGCGCGCGATCTCGAAACTTTCGACATCCCATTTCGCTTCGGTCGAGCGGGGAGTGAACCGCCCGGCTCGCCGGTCGATCGTGCCCAGGCGCTGAAAATCCGAACCCTCGTCGCTGGTTACCCAGATTGTGCCGTCAGGCGCGAAGGCGGCCTCGCCATACGAAACGGAGGCAGCATGATCGCCCAGAGGCGTGAGCTTGCCCGAGCGGACATCCAGCAGCCAGAGATTGGATTTCTGGACCGACACGTATTGCTGGACAAG
>NZ_CAXYKL010000206.1:0-8237 GCF_964277725.1 uncultured Novosphingobium sp.
ACCAGTGGCTGTGATGCAGCGCCGCCGCATCCGCGCGATCGTCGCCAACGGGCTTGTCGCCTTGCTGACGGCGGTCACGCTGATCCCGCTTGTCTGGATGGTCACCGTCTCGTTCATGCCGCGGGGAACTTCGAGCCACTTTCCGCCGCCGTTCTGGCCCGAACGGTGGTCTGGCGAGAATTACTACGAACTGCTCGTCCGGCGTGAGATCGACGGTGCATGGTTCGACTATCGCGTGCTGCCCGCGCTCGGCAACAGCCTGCTCATCGCTGTGATCGCGACGGTGCTGGGACTGCTGCTGACCGTCCCGGCCGGATACGCGTTTGCAAAGCTGCGGTTCACCGGACGCGAGCGGTTATTGAAGTTGCTGATCGCCGGATTGGTGGTGCCGGGACAAGTCGCCATGCTGCCGCTGTTCCTGCTGTTCAAGGAACTCGGGCTGGTCGACAGCTTCGCTGGCGTGATCCTGCCGGGTCTTGCAGGCATTTTTGCGATCCTGTTCGTGCGCCAGTCCGCTCTCGCCATCCCGGACGAGATGCTCGATGCGGCGCGCTTGGATGGAGCCAGCGAGGCGAGGATATTCCGGTCCATCGTGCTGCCGCTGCTGGCTCCGATCACCGTCACGCTGGCGCTGTTCCTGTTCCTGGGCAGCTGGAACGATTTCCTCTGGCCGCTGATCATCCTCACCGACCAGAGCAAATACACCCTTCCGGTCGCGGTCGGCGCGATCGTGCGCGAACATGCGGCCGACGGCGAGCTGATGATGGCTGCCTCTGTCGTCACCACCCTGCCGGTGCTGCTGATCTTCCTGCCATTGCAGCGCTTCTACATCAGCGGCCTGCTTGGCGGCAGCGTCAAGGGCTGATCCGCGGCAACGCGCACCCTTGCGCATAGAACACATGGACCTGCTGCGGCGGCACGCCGAAGCGCAGTGTCTCACCCAGCGAGACGACCTGATCCCCGGGCAGCTGAGCGACGACCGTTCCGATATCGCCTCTTGCCCCCAAGTGCACGAACGAGAGCGGCCCGAGACGCTCGAACAGTTCCACCGCGCCCTGGAAGGGGCCATGCTCCTCAGCGATCAAGTGCTCGGGCCGCACACCCACCGTGACGGGGGCGCCAAGGAGATCAGGCGCGGCGTGCACATCGGCTCGCAAGGTCTTGCCTTCCGGTAAGCGAAGGCTGACACCGCGCTCGTCGATCGCTTCGAGCACCGCCGCGATCAGGTTCATTCCCGGAGAGCCGATCGCCCGCGCCACCGCCAGTGTCGCCGGCTGCGTGTAAAGCTCCAGCGGTGCTCCGACCTGCTCGATCCTGCCCGCACTCATGACCACGATGCGATTGGCCAGCGTCATGGCCTCAAGCTGATCGTGCGTGACATAGACCATCGTCGCACCCAAACGCCCATGCAGCCGCGCGAATTCATGACGCATCCTGACGCGCAGTTCGGCATCGAGGTTGGACAAGGGCTCGTCGAGCAGCAGCACGCACGGCTCGCGCACGATGGCTCTGGCAATCGACACCCGCTGGCGCTGGCCACCCGACAACGCCGCCGGCCGCCGCTTCAGCAGAGCATCGAGGTCTAGCGCCTTGGCGACAGCGGCGACGCGGGATCGCACCTCCGCCTTGCCAAGCCGCTGTACCTTCAGCGGAAAAGCGATATTCTCTTCTACCGTAAGGTGCGGGTAAAGCGCGTAGGACTGAAATACCATGCCCAGGCCTCTCTCCGCCGGCGGGGCGTCGGTCACGTCGCGACCATCGATGAAAACGCGGCCACCGGTGGGCTCCACCAGGCCAGCGATCAAGCGCAGCAAGGTCGATTTGCCGCAACCTGATGGCCCGACGATGACAACGAACTCGCCCTCCTCTATCGCAAGATCGATAGAGTGCAGCACGTTGATCGCCCCGAACCTCTTGCTCAACTCGGTTATGCAGACTGATGCCAAGGTCGCTCTCGCTAATGTTTTGATTAGACGCGCAAACCGAGCGCCTTCTGCGAAGCGTGACCATCAAAGCGCCCTATTGTCGAGAGTGTCCCGACGGGCAGCGTCGGAGTTATTGTGCCATGGGCGAAGGAGGGTGATGCTCTGCGTCTTCCAGCAGGTTGTTAAAAACAACAAGATCGCCCAACGCAGCAAAAGACGACCTACCTGCGATAGCAGGCCAAGGCATTCTTTCACAATCCTCTCCCCTTGGCGTACCGGCAGAACTTTTGCATCGGGGTGTCGTCGAGAGGATGAGAGCGAGATATAGCCACTTCTTCAAGGTCAAATACGGATCATGTCGCCACTGTCACGATTAATCGCATCTGCGACGAAGTCCCCGTCCGGCCATTTCACGGTGAAACTTAGGCGATTGTAGTTCTCAGTTCTGACTTTAAGCTAGCGCGTGCAGCCTGGCTTGCTCCCGTCGATCCTCATGGGCCGGCTTCGCTATCCGTCGCCGGATGCAGCCAGCGTTTCCCCCGCAACAGTAGGGCGCGGGGATGCTGAGTTTGTCATATGTTTTCATGATGCCACCAAGCCAAACACGTGGTGAGATAGGTAATTGTATGTGTTTTGAGCAAAAGTTGCTTCATGCGACCGCGATTGGCTGTGCCCATGACTGAGCGCGGTGAGCGATAGGGAGTACGCATCCGATAGCGGCCGCGATCACGTTACTACGGTGATGCCCGCTTAGGCGGCGAGGTCTGGAGCCTGCTGAAGGGTCTGGGCAGCCTTCCATTCCCAAGGAAGCAGTTCGTGCAGCCTTGTCTGGGGAATGTCGGCGATGCGATCGAGGACATCGGTGAACCAGGCGAGCGGATCGGCGTCGTTGAGCCGTGCGGTGCCAAACAGACTGAACATCATGGCAGCGCGCTCGCCGCCGCGGTCCGAGCCGACGAACAGCCAAGCCTTCCTGCCCCGGGCCACGGCACGAAGCTCGCGCTCGGCCGAGTTGTTCGTCAGGCAGATCCGGCCGTCAGCGAGGAAGGTGGTGAAGCCTTCCCAGTCGTTGAGGAAGTAGGCGATCGCCTTGGCAACGGCATCGTGGCGCGAGAGGCTGGCGCGCGTCGTGTGCATCCAGGTTTCCAACTCGGCGACGATCGGCGCGGATAGCTCCTGGCGAACGGCACGCCGCTCGACGGCAGAGTTGCCGTTGATGTCGCGCTCGATGGCAAAGAGCCGATCGATTATGACCAACCCCTCGGCTGCCAAAGGAGAGATGAGCGGCGCCGCACCGTTCTTGCGCTTCGTCTGCTGTTTGATGTCGACGAGCTTGAAGAACTCCCGGCGGCCATGTGCCCAGCAGTTTGCGCGCGTCATCGGCTGCTCGACCCGGCCATCGCGGAACAGCTCGTTGAAGCCGGCGAACCTGTCGACCTGGAGGATCCCGCTGTAGCCGGCCAGATGTGCCCGGGGATGCTCGCCCTTGCGGTTAGGCGAGTAGTAGCACAGCGCCACTGGCGGCGCCGGCCCGCCAAATGGACGATCGTCGCGGATATAGTCCCAGATCCGCGCCACCTCGGTCTTGTGCTTGGCGAGCAGCGGCACCGTGGTGTCGTCGGCGTGCAGCCGGTCTGCCGCAAGCGCGTGGGCTTCCAGGAGCAAGAACAGCGGCTTTACCGCCACGCAGATCGCCCCAATCTGATCCGCCAGCGTCGAGAGGCTCAACGGGATGCCCTCTCTCTCGAGGCGATCACGCTGGCTGTTGAGAGGCTGATGCAGCCCGTACTTTTGGAAGGCGAGATTTGCCAGGAAGTGCGGGCCGAACATCCCGCGCGGGGTAACGTGGAACGGCGCCGGGGGCTGGCTGATCTTGTCGCAGCGGCGACAGGAGACCTTTTCCCGCACGGTCTGAACCACCTTGTGGCGCGCCGGCACGCGCTCGAGCGTCTCAGTGACGTCCGCCGGCAAGTGGCTCAGATCGTCCGAACCGCAGCATGGGCAGGTCTCGGGCGCAGGGATTACGACCCTCTCGCGCGGCAGATCGGCAAAGAAATCTCGGCGCGTGCTCCGCTTGCGGGTGAAAGCCGCGACCGTGGAGGTCTTTGCCGCCGCGATCTGCCCTAGAAGCTCGGCCTCGCTGGCGTTGGCCTCCAACTCGTCGAATGTCAGCTCCAGCTGGTTGAGCAGGCGCCGGCTGCGCTCCGAGCTTGCGCCGTATTTTTCCCGGCGCATCTTCTGATTGATCAACTCGAGATAGGCGTTGCGGGCCAGCAGATCGGCATTGATCGCCCGCACCTTGGCCAGCTCAGCCTGGGCTTCGAGGACCTCGGCCTGGACTGTGGCAGCTTGCTCGCGAACGGTCGCGAGCTCAGCATGAAGCTGCTCAAGCTCGTCAGGTGCGTCGCTTGCGGCCATGCCCCTTCATAGCACGCACCCGCCACAAACCCTAGGATTTTAGCCGTTTTTACGTCGCCGCCGCGATCACCCGACCTGTGTCGGGCGCCAGGTTTCCTGGGGGTTTCGCCAGTCTATGCCCTCTAGCAAGCACGCCATCGCTGAGGCCGAGATCGCCACCGTGCCGTCCTTTGCCGCCGGCCATACGAACCGGCCTTTCTCGAGGCGCTTGGCGTAAAGGGACATGCCGATGCCGTCATGCCATAGGATCTTGCAGAGCGATCCGCTCCGCCCACGAAAGACATACAGATCGCCGGCATGAACGTCCTTTTTGAGGCACTGCTGAACCTGCAAGGCCAACGAACGCATGCCCCGGCGCATATCCGTGTGGCCAAGCGCGAGCCAGACCTTGCCGCCGGTGGGGATCGGGATCACCGCGTCAGCGCCTTCAGCACCGCCGCGGCCACCGCAGGCGGTGCCGAACCAAAAATACTCACCCTGCTGCCACCGGGAAGCTCGACTACGATCGCAGCGTGCCCTGCCGGCAACTCGGCAGGAAGCTCATCGACTACGATCGCTTCGGCAAAGCCGGAGACCACCGCCGGTGCATCGGACGCCACAGCACGCCGGCGAAGATTGCGGCGCCAAGTGTAGATCAAAAACCCGTCGAGAAATCGTGCCGCCGCGCGACCTGCGCCACCAAAGCGCCTGGCGCGAACGCCTCGCCTAGAATCTGCACCCGCTCCTCGTCGCTCCACCGCCGTCGCCGCGCTGGCCCGCCGAAAACCGTCACCTGACCCACACCAACCGCTCCTACGCGTACTCTCAAGAGTCCGCTTAAGAGCGGTCGCTCACTTGCCCGGCAAGGCGCCCGCTATCGGAGGCGTACGATAGGGAAAAAGCCGTCAGCGCTGATCTGTTATTCGATGCTCCCCCGCGACTATATCGCAGCCACGATCAAGGCAGAAAACGATGGCATTCCTTGTCTAGCGCGGATTGAATATCCTCAATCGGATGGTACGATCCGACCTGATTTTGGCGACCGGGAAGCGATATCACGGCGGCCGGTAAAAGGGAGAGAAGTGGCATGAAGCGTTTTGGCTTGCTGTTGTTTGCGTCAATTCAGGCCATAGGCCTATCATCAATCGCCCATGCCCAGGACGCGGCACCAGCTCCGGAACAGACGTCCGCACCCGCAAGTGGCGACATCGTCGTTACCGCACGGCGTCGTGCGGAATCTCTTCAAAATGTGCCGATCTCGATCACTGCGGTTTCCGGCAGCAAGTTGGTCGACGCTGGCGCCACCGACATCGGTTCACTTCAGGCCGTCGCCCCCGCGCTAAACGTTACAACGTCGGGTACCAGCCGCAACGTCTTCTCGCTCTCGCTGCGTGGCCAGCGGACGAACGAGTCCCAACTCCTTACCGACGCACCGGTCGGCGCCTATTTCGCGGAAGTGCTGCAGGCCCGCACCGCTGGCTTTGGCTTCTCGCTTTACGATCTTCAGTCGGTTCAGGTGCTGAAGGGCGTTCAGGGCACGCTGTTCGGCCGCAACATGACCGGCGGTGCGGTGCTGGTAGAACCCAACCGCCCGACCGACAAGGTGGAGGGCGAGCTACGCGGCCAAATCGGCAATTATCGCCTGCGCGACCTTTACGGCATGGTCAACCTGCCAATCACCGACTGGGCGGCCGTGCGGGTCGCCGGCAAGACCCGCGAGCGGAAGGGCTTCACCACCGACATCAGCGATGGCCGCGACTATGACGACCAGAATTTCGACTCCTTCCGCGCCTCGCTGCTGCTGAACCCAGGAGACATTGAGTCAATCACGATCTTCGATTGGGTGCGCAGCAAGACCCACGGATCGGCTCTCTACCCGACCGCGATCGACCCAACCGCCCCGGCGATCGCCGGCTATGCCGCGTTGCGTGGCTTCGGCTTTCCCGTGCCCGATCCCGTAGCCCAGTTCGCACGCCAGCAGACGTTCGGGCGGCAACAGATCGATCAGGGGCTGGGCGATGGCGGCAACCTGGACGCGTATGGCCGCAAGCCGTCGGAGTTCATCAAAAACTACGGCATCAGCAACCGGACCTCGATTCCGATCGGCGATCTCACAATCAAGAACGTCTTCGGATATCGCAAGCTCAACACAAACACCTTCCAGGACTTGGATGGCGTCCCGGCCATATTGATCCAATCCAACCAGTTCAAACGCATTCAGCAGTTCAGCGAGGAGTTGCAGCTTCAAGGGGACATACTCGACAACAAGCTCACATTTGTGGCCGGTGCCTATTATTTCCTGGAAAAAGGCTCTGACGGATCGACCTCGCAGCAATTCCCGGAGCTGGCGATCGTCGGATCGGGCCTGCCGCTCTCGACCCCCGCTATCCTGTTCCGCAACCAGCTTGGCGGAACCGGTCGTGCAGAGGCAATTGCCGGTTATCTGGCGGGCACCTATCGCTTTTCAGACAAGCTCCAGTTGTCCGCGGGCCTGCGCTACACCGACGACAAGCGCCGCGCGACGGTCAGCCCAAGCCTTCCTGCGCTTGGCGTCTGCCTGTTCCGCGATCCCAGCGGCACCCCGCTTCCATTCAACGCGTGTAGCCGCACAAACAGCCGCTCATGGAACGCGCTGACCTGGGATGTCACGCTGCAGTACCAGCCGACCGAAGACATCACCGCCTACGTTTCAACGCGGAAGGGCTTCCGCGCGGGCGGCTTCTCGCTACGCGCGACGTCGGATGCCGAGCTTGCGCCGTTCAATCCGGAGAATGTGCAGGAATATGAGGTCGGCCTGAAGAACCGGTTCGATCTTGGTGGGCCCACTCTGTCAACGGCGCTGGCGCTCTTCTACCAGGATTACAAAAACGTCCAGAAGCAGACCTCCGGCATCGACGCCGCCGGCAACGTGACGACCATCATCGAAAACACTGCAGCCCAGAAGAATTATGGCGGTGAGTTCGACGCGACGCTCACATCCGGCCCTTTCAACGTCACGCTCGCTTACGCCTACGTCAATGTCGACATCACCAAGGGGCGGCAGCAGTTCGAATACGAACTGGTCGGAGCGTCCAAGCATCAGTTGGGCCTCAACGCGAATTACACCTCCACCATTCAGGAAGTGGGCGATCTATCGCTGAACGCCAGCCTCGCCTATCGTAGCGGCGTTTGGCTCGACAAGAATGACGAGCAGGGGCGGCAGAAGGCCTACGCGCTCGTCAATCTGCGCGCCGGTATCGACAACATCGGCGGAACCGGGCTGGGCGTCGCCGCCTTCGCCAACAACGTCACCAACAAATGGTATCGGGTCGGTGTGATCGGTATCTATCGCGAGGCCGGCTACCTCTCGAGCACATTTGGCGAACCACGGACTTACGGCATGGAAGTGTCATATAAGTTCTGAGGAATCAGGCAGGCGACAGACCCATCATAGGGTACTGTCGCCTGTAATCTTCGAAACGCACCTCTATTAGTTGTGAGCATGCTTGGCTTGCCGGATAGTCAACTGGTTGAGTAGACCTGACCGTGCTCAAACTAACGCGATTCAGCTTCAATCAGAACTGCCGATACGGGGCGGATGAGAAGACAAGCAAAATCTGAAGGGTGTAATCAAAATCGCCCTGATTTGATACAAGATGACGCTCATCCTGCAAGGGCAATAGGCCTGCCTTCACGTTCAGCAACTTTGGCGCGGACAAGGGGGATCAGTTCCCGCCCGTAATCAACGGCATCGTCCAGCGGCTCGAAGCCGCGGATCAGGAAATGGTCGATACCGATGTCGTAACAGTCCAACATGCCAGCCGCGACCTGCTCCGGCGTGCCAACCAGGCCCGTGCTGTTGCCCTGCGCGCCGGTCAGCGCAGCAACGCCAGTCCACAAACGCGTATCGCGCCGCCCGGCCTGCGCGGTCTCCAG
>NZ_CAXYKL010000207.1:0-3315 GCF_964277725.1 uncultured Novosphingobium sp.
CCGTCGCGGTCGCCGTCATATTCCTCGCGGCGTTCCGAGCGATAGTAGCTGCCGTCGCGCCCCTCGTAATGCTCGGTGTAGTCATAGCGGTCCTGCGCCATGGCAGGGGCGGCGGCCAAGCCCGTCACGGCGGCGCTGACGAGAGTGAGTGATGCAACGACGGCCTTGAACATGGGTGCCTCCTGATAGGCGCTCTACGATGTCCGATGATTTCCGCCCTATGCGCTGCGAAATGGCTGAATGGCGTTGAAAGCAACCGTTCAGGCTTCCGGCCCATCCCGATCACTCACCTTGTTTTCGCAAGGTTTTGTCCGCGTGCCCGATCAGCGGATTTGAGACGAGCTGAAATGATTTCTGCTTCATTGCCGGATGGGCCGCGATCTGCCGTGCCATCGCTTGCGCCGCGCGGACATAGGCAGGGCCGCCGCATACCGTCCAGGACTGGGGAATGACGATTCGCGGAATGGCGTCCAGCACGCGGTGATGCAGCATCTCGGTGCCCTGATCCTCCACGCGCTGTGTCCCCGCCTCAACGATGAGGTAGTCAGGGCGGGCGGCGATCATCTCTTCCAGGCTGACTTGCGACAGCGCGGGCCTTCCCAACCTTGTCGCCAGATTGACCAGGCCGATCCGGCGCATAAGATCATCCACCAGCGTGCCGGTCCCCGTCATGTAGCCGCGCCGCTGGTAATAGGCGGCCACTGCGCCTTGTCCTGACCGGCCGATCGCGGCCAGATCGGCGCGCATCCGGGCGATCAGGGCCTCGCCCCGCGCCGGGTGGCCGACGGCGGCGGCGGTCTGGCGGACAGAGGCGACGATATCGGCGAACTGGGCGGCGCTCTTCAGTTCCAGCGTGCGATAGCGTCGACCGCGCAAGGCGGTGAGGGGGCTGCTGGCGAAGGCCGGGGTGCCGAACACCAGGTCCGGGTTGATCGCCAGAACCTGCTCGGCCGAGTTGCGCACCACCGGCAAGCCCTTGGCTTGGCGAGCGACAGCGGACAGGCCGGGATCAGCCGCATAGCGCGTCACGCCCGCGATCTGGCTGCGGTCCGCTAGCAGGACCAGCAGTTGATCGGCACACAGATTGAGCGAAACGATGCGCTGGGGCTTGGCGGTGGCGGGCACGCTCCGGTAGGGGGCATCTGCAGCCGCGCCGCCCGGCGTGATGAGCGCCAGGGCCAGCGCCAGGGGAACACGAAGATGCATCGATGCGTCCTTAGCCGCGTCTTGAGGCGGCGCAAACGGCATCCCGCATGAGGGTGCGCCCCGCGATCCTCTCGCTCATCCTGGCGATGCTGGCGATCATGGCGGCGCTGGCATCGCTACTTTTGGGCCCGGTGACGCTGGGCTTTGGCCGAATCGCCGCGACGATCCTGGGCCAAGGGGACCCGCTCGCAACCGCGATCGTCCTCGAACTTCGCCTGCCGCGTGCGCTGCTGGGCCTGGGAGTGGGCGGAATACTGGGGCTGGCCGGCGCGGCCATGCAGGGCTTCCTGCGCAATCCGCTGGCCGAGCCTTCCGTGCTGGGCACATCGAACGCCGCGTCACTGGGGGCGGTGGCGGCGCTCTATTTTGGACTTTACGCCTGGCATCCGCTGGCGCTGCCGGTGCTGGCGATCGTTTCCGCGCTGGCTTCGCTGGCGCTGCTGGCATTGCTTGCCGGACGCTTGGAAAGCGCGCTGACGCTGATCCTGGCGGGCATCGCGATCGGCACTCTGGCGACCGCTGGGGTCAGCCTTGCGCTTAACCTTTCGCCCAATCCGTTCGCCGCGATGGAGATCGCGACCTGGCTGCTCGGCAGTCTGGAGAACCGTTCTTACGATCATGTCGCGGTGGCCTTTCCCTGCATCGTAACGGGCGCGATCCTGCTGATGTGGGATGGCCGAGCACTCGATGCGCTGACGTTGGGTGAGGATGGCGCGAAGGCGCTGGGCGTCGATCTGGGCCGTACCCGCCTGCGCTTGCTGCTGGGCATCGCGATCGGCGTTGGCGGGGCGGTGGCGGTTTCCGGCGCGATCGGCTTCATCGGCCTGATCGTGCCGCATCTGGTGCGCCCGCTGACGGACCGCAGCCCCTCCGCCATCCTGTTGCCCTCTGCCTTGGCGGGAGCCGCACTGCTGACTTGCGCCGATATCGCCGTGCGTCTGATCCCGACGAGCAGCGAACTGAAGCTGGGCGTCGTCACCGCCTTTCTTGGGGTTCCGGTCTTCCTGCTGCACCTGTTGCGGGAGCGGCGCGTATGGTGAGCTTGGCCTTGCAATCGGTCAGCGTGTCGCTGGGCCGTCGTACCGTGGTTCGCGATGTTGATGCCAGCTTCGGCGCGGGGGAACTGGTCGCGATCGTCGGCCCTAACGGCGCGGGCAAGTCCACGCTGGCCCGCGCGATGCTGGCGCTGGTGCCGTTTGCCGGAACGATCGCGTTGAACGACGCGGACGTGACCACGCTGCCCCGCGCCCAACTGGCACGCCAGGTCGCGTATCTTCCCCAGGGGCAGACGCTGCACTGGCCGCTTTCGGTGGAGCGGCTGGTGGAGCTGGGGCGCTTGCCGCATCTGGCCCCATTGTCCCGCATCGGTGCGACCGATCGCGCGGCGGTGGAGCAGGCCATGGCCCGGGCCGACGTGCTGTCCTTGCGCGATCGGGTGGCGACCGAGCTTTCTGGCGGTGAGCGGGCGCGGGTAATGCTGGCGCGCGCACTGGCGGTGCAAGCGCCGGCCCTGATCGCGGACGAACCGCTCGCCAGCCTCGATCCCGGGCACCAGATCGATGTCATGGACCTGCTGCAGACAGAGGCGCGCGGGGGCGCGCTGGTGATCACCGTGTTGCACGACCTGACGATGGCGGCGCGCTATTGCGATCGGGTGCTGCTGATGGCGCAAGGCGCACTGGTGGCGCAGGGTGCGCCTGAGGCGGTGCTGACGCCCGAAAACCTGCGCGTTGTCTATGGGATCGAGGCGCGCATCGATCGTGCAGGCGGGTGGCCCTCGGTCACGGTCATGGGTCGCGCCGCCGGGGAAGGGGCGGCGACATGATTGACGCGTCCCGGACGGTCGGATAATCGCGCATCTGTGACAGGTTCCCCGGAGACGGGGATGAAAAGGGAACGGATCAACTCCGGCTGCCCCTGCAACTGTAAGCGGCGAGCTGAAGGCCACATGCCATTGGGATATCTCATCCTGAGAAGGCGGTCTTCCGGCATAGACCCGCAAGCCAGGAGACCTGCCCGTCGCGGTCGTCCTTCGCGCGGACAGGGTGTGCCGGGCGGACGGGGGTAAACCCGAGCGACGACGAGCCAGGCCGCGCCTTGCGGCGGGTG
>NZ_CAXYKL010000208.1:0-7011 GCF_964277725.1 uncultured Novosphingobium sp.
CATCGCCGTACGTGCCTGCCAGCTTCACGTTGCCCCCGCCGAACGCGATATTGGTGGGCAGCAATTCGTATGAGCCATTCCGCGGGATGATCCGCGCAGGCGTGGTCGTCCGCAGATCCAGCCCGCGCACGCGGCCCGCCAGGGCGGCGCGCCACAGGTCCGGCTGCATTTCGGCGTTCGCACTGATGCGGAAGGGGACGCCGCTGGTCCCTTCGAGCAGCGCCTTGGCCTTGCCGCGCCCGTTCTGGTAATCGACGAGCACGCGAGCGGCGGCGATGTTCAGGCTGCCGAACTGCGTACCGGCCAGCTGTGCATCGGCGATCACCAGCGGCTGATCATACAGTACCGCGCGACCATCGATGATCGCAGAACCGATCGCAAGATTCGCCGGCCCCTGGAATACCGAGTCCTTCGCGCGAAGGTTGAAGACGACTTCCTGATACTTCCCTTGCGCCCCCAGCCGGATCAAACCGCCAAGGCCATTGCCATTCGCTGTCAATTGGCCGCTGAACGGCCCGCTCGGCGTCTGCACGATCCGGCCTGCGAAATCGACGCCCGATAGGTTTGCGCTGTTGACCTGGATCGCCAGCGCCCGTCCCATTTCCAGCGTCACGTCCGCGCGCAGCGGACCGTAGTCTGTGTCGCTGGTGAGATTGAGGTTATAGCCGCCTCGCACACCATCGATCCGCGCGTCGACATTGGCGAGCCCAATACCAAAGCCTGGCTTCTCGGCCGTTATATGGGCGTTCGGATCAGCCAGCGTACCGTCCACTCGCACGCCTACGCGACCATACCGGCGGGAGGTGCCATTGGCGTTCAGGACCAGCCGGCCCGTTTGCGTCGAGTACGCGCCGCTGCCGCCCACGACACGCAGGTCTGGCGCTTCCATGCGCAAGTTGGAGAATCGCGCCAGACCGTCCGACCCGTAGCTGACGCGCGAAGACGCCACGAAGTTACCGCCCAGGTATGACTTCAAACTGTCGTTCAACAGCCGGGTGGAGCGGGCGCGAACGGTCCCTTCCAGCGCGTAGCCATCGGCCTTGGCCTTCAAATCGACGTCGGTCGTGATGTCGAAGATGCCAACGCTTTCGATGCGATAGTCGTCGATCCGGCCATCGATCGCACCGGTGTAGAGGCCCTTGCTCATGTCCGCGAGCAGGATCAGCTTGGCGTCGATCCGGTCTGAGCGCAGGCGCATATTGTCGGATAGGATGCGCGGGCCATCGATCGCGATATCGCCGTTCAGACGCACGTTCGCCAAAGAGCCGCCCGCCACAGTGTCGAGCCCGGTGATACGCCGCGCGGTGGCACTGACTGGGATCATGATCCGCTCGGCATCGACCGTGGCCGCCCCCGTGGCCGCGAAACCTTCCAGCCCCATGTCGTTCATCACGATACGGCTGGCATTGATGGCGTACTGCACGCGCGGCGTGGCGAAAGCGCCGTTCAACGAAAGCGCCGCACGCAAGCCAGCACCGCTCAGATTCTCGGCCAGCGCGGATGGCTTGAGCAGCACGAAGTCGAGCTTGAGATCCTTGAACGAATTGTCCGACAAGTCGACGACGCCGTCGGGCGTCAGGGTGAAGGCATCGCTCCACACCCGGCCGCTGAGATTGGCGCGGCGATTGGCTAGGGCTGCGGTGAGATCGACATTGGTGATCGGCCCAAGCAGGTTGGCGGTCGGCCCGGAAACGAGGCGGGCAATACGGGTAGGACCGCGCACCGTGAAAGTGCCATCGCGGGCGGCGATACCCAGGCGGGCCAGTTCGCCACCGGCGAGGTCCGCGGCCAGTTGGCCGTTCCAGTTTGCCCACGTGCCCTTGCCGCCGATCTTTACCGCCAACGGCTCGGTGAAGCCCGCCAGCTTGGCGATCACACCGTCACGCGGGGCGTTCAGATCGACATTCAGATCGAGCTTGTTTTGAGCGGGCACGGCGTCAAGATCGATACGGAAGCGGTCGCCCCCGGCCATGCCCTGCCCGGCCACGGTGCCGCCCCGGGCGAAAATCTGCGCGCGTCCATCCGCGATGTGCGTGCGCCCGTCGATAGTGGCGACGCGCCGCGCGCCGGTGACCGGCTTTTCGATGACAAAGCTGCCCACCGCCAAGCGTCCGATGTCGATGTCGATATCCGGCAGCAGCGGTTCGTTCGGATCGGCAGGCGGAGTGGCGCGGAATTTGGGGGTACGGCGCAGGATCATGCGTTGCGCGATCGCGGAGCGCACATCGACGTGATTGCTCAGGTACGCAAAAGGCCGCCAGTCGACATCGATCTCTGGCGAGAACAGAAACTCGCCCTGCGGATCGCGCACTGAAAGGTTGCGCAAGGTCATCTTGCCGTAAAGCGAACCCTCGATCCGGCCGACCTGGATCTTCATCCCGTTCTGGAATTCCAGCGCGGCAATCTGATCGGCCACGAAGCGCCGGCCGGGGCTGGTGTTGAGGCCCAGCACGATCGCCACCGCCAGCAGGACAAGGCCGATCACGGCCGCCGCGATGGTCTTGGCGATGCGCAAGCCCCAGCGACGGCGAGGGCGCTCTACAACAGTGACGCTATCTGCCGGGGGCACGGTGTCGTCTTGATCAGCCATCAGAACGCTTGCCCGATAGAGACATAGATGTTGAGCCGCGATTCACCGGCGCGACGGCCCAGCGGCGTCGCCACGTCCACCCGCAAGGGGCCGAAATTAGTGTAGAAACGCCCGCCGATGCCCACGCCATACCGCAAGTCGGAGAACTTGGGCATGGTCGATTCGTAGGACTGGCCAGCATCGAGGAACGCCACTACGCCGTAATTGCCAAAGCGATAGCGTCCTTCGATCGCGCCTTCGTTAAGGCTGCGCCCACCGATGGGATCTCCGTTCGGATCGAGCGGCCCTAGGCGCTGATAGCCAAAGCCGCGGACCGAACCGCCACCACCGGAGTATAGCCGCCGCGAAGGTGCGATGTCCGATCGTGAAGCGCCCTGGATCGTGCCGAAACGAACCCGGCCGGCCAGCACGAAGCTGTCACCAAACGGATAGTACGCCGAGCCATCGATCCGCGCCCGAAGGTAGGGCGTGAACTTGCCCTGCAACGAGCCTTCCGGCTGGATGAGCGTGGTCAGGCGAAAGCCCTTAGTCGGGTTAAGCAGATCATCCGAAGTATCGAGCCCCAGCTGGCCATTGAGCGCGCCGATATAGAACGTCCGGCGGCGGCGTTCTCCGGCGGCGAAATCGTAGTCCCGCTCTGCCGTGCCCAGCAGTTCGACGCCGTAGGCATAGGTCAGGCGCTTCTGCCAGATCTGGGTGGAATCGTAGCTCACGCGCGCTGCCAGGCGGCCGGTGAAGGCATCGTAAGCATCGTATTTGGAATGCAGGCCTTCCAGCACGGTTTCGAAAGTCCGGTCGCGCTGGCCGGCATTGGCCCGGCGGAAAGTGACGCCTGCGCCCTGCTGCTGCGTTCCGGCAATGCCATGCACGATCAGCGCGCCTTCGGGCGGGAAGAGGTTGCGATGCGTCCACGTCCCCTGGATGGTCGCGCCCTCGCCCGCCGCGTAACCGGCGCTTCCCGCGATGGTGCGCGGCGGCCCGGCGTCCTGCTTGACGAGCATGGTCACGTATTCCGTGCTGTCCGGCGCGGGTTCTCCACTGCGCTGCGGCTCGGCGGAGACGGTCGAGAACAGGCCGGTCGCCACCAGCGCCTTGCGCAGATCGTCAACCTTGCGGCTGTCGTACAACTCGCCCCGCTTGAAGCGCGCCAGCGTGGCAACATGCCGCACGTCGAACGCAAGCTCCCCTTCCGTAGCGAAACCGCCAAACCGCGCGCGCGGCCCGACGGTGACCGGCAGCGTGTAATCGCCCTGCCCCACGTCCTGGTCCAGCAGGATATCCCGCTCACCAACCTTGGCGAAGGGATAGCCGTTTTCCGGAAGGGCGATAGCAACCTGGGCCTCTGCCCCCTGCACCCGCTCGGCAACGATCGGCTCACCCACCTTCAGCGCCAGGTTGTTGGCGATCAGATCGGGCGGCACCGTGGAATCGGAAACCACCTTGATCTGCGAGAATGTGTAGCGCTTACCAGGTTGCACATCGATGACTGCATTCAACGGCAACCCACTGGGTCCATCCGATCGATCCACCCGCGAACGGACTTGCGGGTCGTACCAGCCTTCGGACGCCAGGATGGTCTTGATCAACTCGCTATCTTCACGAAGGCGAGCCGAGGCCATGGCGATATTGGCCGCCTTGCCGTTCCCGTTTTCGAGCGCGGATAGGCCCTTGAACTGACTTTTCAGACTCACGTCGGTTTGCTTGTCTGCCTGGTCCAGCCCGTTGAGGCGCACGACGTAAGTGACGCGGGCGTCCTCGTCGCTCGTCTCGTCCTTTTCCGCGAACTGGACTGGCGTCACTTCGAATTGGTTGAGGGATGGCAGGGCCGCGGTCAATTCCGCATCGCTGATCGGGGCGTCGCCGATCTCTTCCACGGGATCCCTGTCAGCCAAAACCGGATCGTTGGCGGGCGGCGTCTGGCCTTCTGTGGGCTTTGCCCCGCTCTGTTTCGCAGCCAAGCGACGTTCAAAGCTCTCGATCGATTCCAGCGGCTGATCGAGGGCGGGATCGTTCGTGTTGTCCAGTGCCGGGATGGCGGCGTTGAACTCGGCATCGGGGATGATCTGTTCCACTTGCGGAAGAGCGGTTCCGGCAGGTGGCGGCGGAACGGGGACCGTGCCCGCGCGCAAGGCGTCATCGGATGACGGAACGGTAGCGACCGGCGCACTCGATCCCGACGCCGGATCGCCGGACGTGGTAGAGACTTGCCGTGCCATCGCGCCAGGGCACGAGAAGGCTGCCGCAAAACAAGTAAGTGCAACACCGGAAAGGCGAATGTTCTTCCGCAAGCGCGGGGAACCTTGCTCGCGCCCGACGATTTGCTGTCGCATAGCGTGTGGAATTGTCACCCCCCATTCATGGACGCGGCCTCCACCAGCGGCGCCAGCGGCTTAATAGCATGAAAAGACCCAAAGTTCCATGATGCAGGAGGAAACTAAGTGAGCGACGGTACGGTTGATGCGGGTGGGCACCCCGGCTCGGACGCACTCTCTCCCTGGTCGATGCCACGCAAGGCCTGGATACAAGTTATCAAGCGGGTCTACGTCATGATAGGTTTTCATGAGGTTGGCCTTCTGGCGGCGGGCCTGGCCTTCTTCGTGTTTCTGGCGCTGACGCCACTGATCGCGGCGACCGTCATGATCTATGGCCTGGTCGGCGATACCGCCGGCGTGCAGATGCAGATGGCCCGCATCGTCGAGGTCGTCCCGGGAGAGGTCGCTAAGCTAATCCAGGATCAGTTGCTCCAGATCGTGAATACCAGCACCGGAGTCACCGGCTTCGCGCTGGTCATCGCATTGTTCTTCGCCGTCTACGGCGGGATGCGCGCCGCCAGCGGGATGATCAGCGCCCTGAACATCATCAACGACGAACATGAGACGCGCAGCTTCCTCAAGCTGACCTTGCGCGCCGCCGGGCTTACGCTGGCCGCGGTATTTATCGCCCTTACGGGCCTGATCTCGGGCGGCCTGTTTGCCTGGTTGCAAACGCAGACCAGCGTGTTTCTGGGCGGCGCCACGGAGTTCCTTTTCAAGCTGGTCACCTGGGCTGCTGCGCTGGCACTGGGAACCGCCGGCTTTGCCTTGATCATGCGATACGGCCCGGACCGACGGCCGGCAAAGTGGCGGTGGCTGACGCCCGGCTCGATCCTTGCTACTTTGCTGTGGCTGATGATCTCCTTCGGCTTCTCGCTATATGTCGCATATATCAGCGATTATAACGCCACTTACGGTTCCTTGTCCGCCATCGTTGTGTTCCTGATGTGGCTGTTCCTGTCGGCCTATGGCGTATTGCTGGGAGCCGTTCTGAACGCGGAGATAGAGCGGCAGACGTTGATCGACACTACCGTCGGGCCTGCTCGTCCTGCCGGAGAACGCGGCGCGGTCCTTGCCGATCAGGTCGATAGCAGCATCCCCAATCGCGATGTTCTCGAAACGCGAAAGCGCCTTCAGGCAGAACGCACGCGCCAAAAGGCAGACGTCGCCCAATAGGTCCGTCACATCACTTTCGGCACTATTGCTTTCAATGTGAGGTGATAGTACCGCCCTCACATCAAGATGTGATGCAAGGGTGTGAAATGGCTTCCGATCTGATAGAAAAAGTCCGCAAGCTGGTAACTGACGGGGGCATGAGTCGGTCTGGCCTGGCGCGCGCCGCCGGTCTTCACGCCAACACCCTGCGCGATGTAACGGAGCCGGAGTGGAACCCCACGGCGGAAACGCTCAACAAACTGGAGCGCGTCCTGTTCTCCAACGACGATCGGCAGATGCTGGTGCCCATCGAAGAGATCATCGATGAAGCGCGCAACGGCCGCATGTTCATCCTCGTCGACGATGAGGACCGCGAGAACGAGGGCGACCTGGTGATCCCCGCCCAGATGGCGACACCCGGCGCGATCAACTTCATGGCGACGCACGGCCGGGGCCTGATCTGTCTTTCCCTCACGTCGGAACGCTGCGATCTGCTGGGTCTGGAAGCGATGAGCTCGAAGAACGGCACGCGCCACGAAACCGCCTTTACCGTCTCGATCGAGGCCCGCGAAGGTGTGACGACTGGCATTTCCGCGGGAGACCGTGCGCGGACCATCAGCGTCGCGATCGATGGCTCAAAGGGCCGCGACGATATCGTGACGCCTGGTCACGTCTTCCCCTTGCGCGCCCGTCCGGGCGGTGTTCTGGTTCGCGCCGGCCATACCGAAGCTGCGGTGGATATATCACGCCTCGCCGGCCTCAATCCCTCGGGCGTGATCTGCGAGATTATGCGCGACGACGGCACGATGGCGCGCATGGACGATCTTATGGGATTTGCCCGGATGCATGATCTCAAGATCGGCACGATCCGCGACCTGATCGCCTATCGCCGTCGCCATGATCGCATGATCGAGAAGAAATCGGATTTCACCTTCGAGAGCAAGTATGGCGGCC
>NZ_CAXYKL010000209.1:0-4894 GCF_964277725.1 uncultured Novosphingobium sp.
TGCCACGCCGGACCTCGATGCCGCGATCGCGCACTACCGCGATGTCATGGGCGCGACCGACATCACCGAGCCGTTCGTGCTGGAAAGCCAGCAAGTGCGCGTGTGCTTCGTCAACACCCCGGGTGAGAACGGCACCGCCGGTACGCAGGTGGAGTTGCTGCAGCCAACCACGCCGGACAGCGCAGTGGGCAAGTGGCTGGAGAAGAACCCACTCGGCGGGCAGCATCACATCTGCTACGAAGTGCCTGATATCCTTGAAGCCAAGGCGTGGTTCGAAGGGCAGGGCAAGCGCGTGTTGGGCGAACCGCGCATCGGCGCGCACGGTACCCTGATCTTCTTCGTCCACCCCAAGGACATGGGTGGCCAGCTGACCGAGATCATGGAAACCCCGAACGAAGCGCACTGATCTGGCGTGGGAGCGAGGTTGGCCTTGCTCCGGCCGGTTTGATCGGGTGACCGCCAGGCGGCGTTAGAGACAGCGGCGAGGCAAGCCTCTCGCCCGCCCGCATGTGAGGAATGGATGATGAGCGACAAGCCCACGATCGAAACCAATCCCGGTGAAGACAGCGGCGCCGCGCCGGACGCGCGCCGGTTGCCGGAGCCGTCGGTGCAGGCCGACCTCGCGAAATGGCAGGCGGCGGCCGACAAGGAGGTCAAGGGCAAGGACCTGATCTGGCAAACGCCTGAGGGGATCGCCGTCAAGCCGCTCTACACCGCCGAGGACGTGACCGCCGATCCGGGTCTGCCAGGCTTCGCGCCGTTCACGCGCGGCGTGCGCGCATCGATGTACGCGGGCCGCCCCTGGACGATCCGCCAATACGCGGGCTTTTCGACCGCCGAGGAATCAAACGCGTTCTACAAGCGCAACCTGGCGGCGGGCCAGAAGGGCCTTTCGGTCGCGTTCGACCTGGCGACGCACCGTGGCTACGATTCCGATCACCCCCGCGTGACGGGTGACGTGGGTAAGGCGGGCGTCGCGATCGACACGCTTGAGGACATGAAGATCTTGTTCGACGGCATCCCGCTCGACAAGATGTCCGTGTCGATGACGATGAACGGCGCGGTGATTCCGATCCTGGCGTTCTTCATCGTCGCGGGGGAGGAGCAGGGCGTTGATCGCAAGCTGCTCGACGGGACCATCCAGAACGACATCCTCAAGGAGTTCATGGTCCGCAACACTTACATCTACCCGCCCGAGCCGAGCATGCGGATCATCTCGGACATCTTTGGCTACACCAGCCGCGAGATGCCCAAGTTCAACTCGATCTCGATTTCCGGCTATCACATGCAGGAAGCCGGCGCGACGCAGGTGCAGGAATTGGCCTTCACCATCGCCGACGGCATGGAATATGTGAAATACGGCGTCGCATCGGGCCTCGATATCGACAAGTTCGCCGGGCGCCTCAGCTTCTTCTTCGCCATCGGCATGAACTTCTTCATGGAGATCGCCAAGCTTCGCGCCGCGCGCGTGCTGTGGCATCGGGCGATGACGCAACTGGGCGCGCAGGACGAACGCTCCAAGATGCTGCGCACCCATTGCCAGACGTCCGGCGTTTCGCTGCAGGAGCAGGACCCCTACAACAACGTGGTGCGCACCACGATCGAGGCCATGGCCTCGATGCTGGGCGGCACCCAGTCGCTGCATACGAATGCGCTGGACGAGGCGATCGCGCTGCCGACCGACTTCTCGGCCCGGATCGCCCGCAACACCCAGATCATCATCCAGGAAGAAACCGGGATGACCAAGGTGGTCGATCCCCTGGGAGGCTCCTACTACATCGAAGCGCTGACGCAGGAACTGGTCGATCAGGCGTGGGAGATCATCGAGCGCGTGCAGTCCGAAGGCGGCATGGCCAAGGCGGTTGCGGCCGGATGGCCCAAGGCGATGATCGAGACCGCCGCCGCCGCTCGTCAGGCGCGGGTCGATCGTGGCGATGACGTGATCGTCGGCGTCAACAAATACCGATTGGCCAGCGAGGACTTGCTTGAGACCTTGGAGGTCGACAACGCCAAGGTCCGCGAAGGGCAGATCGCCCGCATCGCCAAGACCAAGGCTGAGCGCGACAACGACGCCTGCGAGGCGGCACTCAAGGCCTTGCGTGAGGGGGCGGCCAAGCCTTCGAGCCTGGAAAACAACTTGTTGGCGCTCGCCGTGGAGTGCGCCCGGGCGCGCGCGACGCTGGGCGAAATCTCGTCTGCCATGGAAGAGAGCTTCGCGCGCTATGGCACGCAACCGACCCCGGTGAAGGGTGTCTATTCCGCGCCTTATGCGGGCGACAGCCGTTGGCAGCAGGTGGTGGATGGTGTGGCCGCGGTCGAGCGCCGCCTGGGTCGCAAGCCCAAGCTGATGGTCGCCAAGATGGGCCAGGATGGCCACGATCGCGGCGCGAACGTGATCGCGTCGGCCTTTGGCGACATGGGCTTCGATATCGTATCGGGTCCGCTGTTCCAGACGCCGGAAGAAACGGTGGTGCTGGCGCTGGAGCACGATGTCGATGTGGTCGGTGCATCCAGCCTCGCCGCCGGGCACAAGACGCTGATCCCCGAACTGATCCAGCGCCTGCGTGAGCAAGGCCGCAATGATATCAAGGTGATCGCGGGTGGCGTTATTCCGCCGCAGGACTATGAGTACCTGCGCAACGCCGGTGTGCAGGGTATCTATGGCCCAGGCTCGAACGTGGTAGAGTGCGCCGCCGATGTGCTGCGCCTGCTGGGCCACAACATGCCGCCGGCGGGCGATGAACTGCAGGCTGCGGAGTAAGCATGACCGACGCACGTACCGACTGGACTCGCGAAGAGATCGCGGGGCTTTTCGATCTCCCGTTCACCGAGTTGGTCTATCGCGCCGCCGAGGTGCATCGCCGCAGCTTCGATCCGGCGGAGGTCCAGCTATCCACGCTGCTTTCGATCAAGACCGGCGGCTGCGTGGAGGATTGCGGCTATTGCTCGCAGTCCGTCTCGGCCAATAGCGGCGTCAAGGCGACCAAGCTGCTGGAAGTGCAGCAGGTGCTGCAACGCGCCGCCCAGGCGAGAGATGCCGGTTCCACGCGGTTCTGCATGGGTGCCGCCTGGCGCAATCCCAAGGACCGCGACATGCCTGCCATCATCGAGATGGTGCAGGGCGTGCGCTCCATGGGCATGGAAACCTGCATGACGCTGGGCATGCTGACGCCCGCTCAGGCGGATATGTTGAGCGAGGCCGGGCTCGATTACTACAACCACAACATCGATACTTCGCCAGAGCGCTACGATCAGGTGATCACCACGCGCACGATGGACGATCGGCTCGATACCCTGTCGAACGTGCGCATGGCCGGGATCAACGTCTGCTCGGGCGGCATCGTGGGCATGGGAGAGACGCGCGCCGATCGCGTTGGCTTCATCCATACCCTGGCGACTTTGCCGGATCATCCGCAGTCAGTGCCGATCAACGCGCTGGTGCCGGTGAAGGGCACGGTGCTGGGCGACATGCTGGCCGATACGCCGCTCGCCAAGATCGACGATGTGGAATTCGTGCGCACCGTGGCGGTGGCGCGGATCACGATGCCGGGATCGATGGTCCGCCTTTCCGCCGGACGTGAGTCCATGTCGGAAATGACGCAGGCGATGTGCTTCCTGGCCGGCGCGAACTCGATCTTCACCGGCGACAAGCTGCTGACCGCGCCCAATGCGGGCGACGACAACGACATGGCGATGTTCGCGCGGCTGGGCCTGAAGCCCATGGCGATCGACCTGACCCCGGCCGAAGTCGAGGCGCAGCGCATGCCCAAGGGTTGCGCGAAACTGGAAGCGGCAGAGTGATCCTGGCGCTCATCCTTGCCGCAGCCACTCCCGCACCTGACTGCCGGAATGCCATGACCCAGGCGGACATGAACATCTGCGCCGGGCAGCAGCGCGAAGCGGCGGACAAGGCATTGAACGCCACTTGGAAGCGTGCGTCAGACATCGCCCGCGCCAGGTCACGTGCCGACTTCAACTTGTTGCTGGACGCTCAGCGCAAGTGGTTGGCCTATCGCGATGCGCAATGCCTGGCCGAAAATGGTCCTCGGGGGCCGGATAGCGGTTCGATGTGGCCGATGCAGCAAAGCGCCTGCATCACCGGCTTGACCCAGGAGCGGACGAAGCGCTTGCGGATCTATATCGACGCCCCGCGCTGATGCATCTTGAGCATGATGCGTCTGCCGAAGCGGCGGACGAGATCGCCTTCGCCGATTTTCTGAAGATCGACATTCGCGTCGGGACGATCATCGCCGCGGAAGTCTATGAGGGTGCGCGCAAGCCCAGCTTGAAGCTGCGGATCGACTTTGGCCCCGGCATCGGCGAGCGGCGCAGCGTGGGCCAGATGGCCGCGCTCTACATGCCTGAGGAACTGATCGGGCGGCAAGTGGCCGGCGTGGTCAACTTCCCACCCCGCCAGATTGGCCGGGCGTTGTCCGAAGCGCTGACACTGGGTTTCGCCGATGAAGCGGGCAGAGTCGTGCTGTTCTCACCTGACCGGCCGGTGCCCAACGGCTCTCGCCTGTTCTGATCCACCCCGCCTCGCTCATCAACAGCGGAAGCGAGGGGAGGTGCGCGGTCTCTATATCGCCTTAGGATCGGCTAGCAGCTTCCCCAGCGAAAATTTGAGGATCACGAACGCGACCAGCCCGACTGTCGCCGCGCCGACGTGGAGCAGCCAGAACTGCACCGTATCCATGGTGGAGTACCAACCGCCCACGGTGCCCACGATCTTGTTCGAGGCGAAGAAGGCCAGATAGTAAAGCCCCACGACCGTGCCCGCCATCGCCTTCGGGGCGACCTTGGTGAACAAGGCCAGGCTGACCGGAAGGGTGTGGCCGAAGCCGATCGAGTTCAGGATGTGGAACATGACCGGCCAGAACAGGCCGATCTTGCC
>NZ_CAXYKL010000210.1:0-6085 GCF_964277725.1 uncultured Novosphingobium sp.
GTGCTGCAACGGGCTGTCATGGAAGCGGCATCAATCCGCAATATCTTTGCCATCTCCCGTCTCTAACCGCCGCTTCGCACTGCCAGCAGGCACGCGTTCAGCGGGGGGAATAATGTTGCATTCTCAAAAACTAAGCCGTATCGCACACGCAGCATTGCTGTTGAGCGCTACGTCCGTCCTGGGCCTGAGCGTACCGGCCTTTGCACAGAATACGGCTGAGCGGGCCGATGCCGCTACGGGTGAAGACGTCGCGGGCCAGATCATCGTCACCGGCAATCGCTCACGATCAACCGCCACGATCGCTGCGGACGAGATCCAGAAGATCCTTCCTGGCATCAGTCCGCTCAAAGCCATCCAGACGCTGCCTGGCGTAGCCTACATCACCGCCGACCCCTGGGGTAACAACGAGCAGAACGCCTCGCTCTTCATCCACGGCTTCAGCGCAGGCCAGCTGGGCTACACGCTGGACGGCGTGCCGCTGGGTGATCAGAACTACGGCAATTATAACGGTCTTTCGCCATCGCGCGCGGTCATTTCCGAAAACGTCGGGCGCGTGAGCGTCAGCACCGGCGCGGGCGAGTTGCGCGTCGCTTCCACCAGCAACCTGGGTGGCGCGGTGGAGACTTTCTCCAGCGATCCGCGCCCGAAGCTCGGCCTTGAAGTCAATCAGACGCTGGGCAGTTACGATGCCTCACGCACCTTCGTGCGCTTTGACAGCGGCGACATGGGCGAGGGCACAAGCTTTTACCTTTCGGCAGTGCGCCAGAAGGCCCGGGCTTGGGACTTCAACGGCAAGCAGGGCGGCTGGCAAGGCAACTTCAAGCTGGTCCACGATGACAGCGCCCGCCGCCTCACCGCCTACATTGCCTATTCGGACAAGACCGAGCCGAACGAGGATGCGACGACGATCTACGCACGGCCCGCAAACGCGGCGCAGGCGTACCAGCCCTATACCCGCCCGTTCCTCTATCCCGATTTCGGCAAGGCGCTGTCCTATCTCAGCGCGACCGGCGCGGTTCCTGCGGTGGAGAGCGTGAACTATCGCAACTATTACAGCGATGCGCAGCGCACAGATTGGCTGGTGTACCTGAAGGATGAGGAACGCCTGACGGACAAGGTCACGCTTTCGGTTCAGGGATACTATCACCACAACGATGGCGTGGGCGTGGTCGCCGGTCCGATCACGGTGGCGTCCCTGCCCAAGCTGTTCGGCCTGTACTTCCCCGGCCGCAACCTGAAGCTGTCCACCGGCAACTCGGGCTATGCGGTGCGCACCACGGAATACCGGATCGACCGCAAGGGCGTGCTGTCCGAACTGACCATCGATGCAGGCAACCACCAGATCGCGGCAGGTGCCTGGTATGAGAACAACAGCTCCTCCGCCTATCGCCGCTGGTACGCGCTCGACGTGAATTTCCCCGAGCGTTACAGCCCCTATATCCGCCCCAAGGGCCCGCTGTTCACGCAGTATGGCAGCGAAATGCGCACCGAAGTGCTGCAGCTGCATCTACAGGACACCTGGACGCTCACTCCGCGCTTCACGATCGAGGCGGGCGTGAAGACCAGCCTGCAGGATGCGGACGGCTTCTTCACCGTGCAGCCGATCGTCGGTTCGCTCGACGGTTCGTCCAGCGCGTTGCCGAATGGGCGGATAAAGACCGAAAACTGGTTCCTTCCCACGCTAGGTGGCAAGTGGCGCTTCACCGATAACGAAGAGCTCTATGCCAACGTCCAGAAGAACTTGCGCCAGTATCAGGCCTACGGTGCCGGTGGTGGCGCCGCGCCATGGTCGGTGGGCAGCCAGGCGTCGTTCGACTTCATCAAGGAGAACGGCCACCCCGAAACGTCGTGGACCTATGAAGTGGGCCTGCGCAGCCGCCACAGCTTCCCCGGCTCGTTCCTCAGCGGGTTCGAAGCGCAGCTGAACGCATACCATGTCGATTTCAGCGACCGTCTGCTGGCGATCAGCCCCACCGTGGGCGGCATCGGTGGTGGCTCGATTTCGGGCGGCACACCCTCGCTGTTCAACGTGGGCAACGTGAAGACCAACGGCGTCGATGCCGCCATCACCTTGCGCTTCGGCAGCCACCTCTCACTGTACAACGCGCTGTCTTACAACAGCTCGAAGTATGACAGCGACTATAGCGTGATCACTGGTGCAGCCACCGGCACGCGGCTTGGCACCTTTACCGTCGTTCCCACGCCCGCCGCCGGGCAGGCCGCGCTTCCCAACGCCGGCATCGTGCCGACCGGTGGCAAGCAGGTTCCGGGTAGCCCGCAATGGCTGAACAAGACGGTGGCGACGCTGGACTTCCAGCCGGTGCAACTGCAGCTGTTCGGCGATTTCGTGGGCAAGCGCTTTGCGACTTATACCAACGACGCCTCCGTCCCCAGCTTCTTCCTGCTGAGCGGCCGGGCAGCGATCGAGCTGGGCGATATGATCGGTCTGGCAGGGGCGGAGTTGAGCCTCAACGTGACCAACATCACCGAGAAGAAGGGCTGGCTCTCGGTCCAGCCGAACGCGCCCACGAATACGTATAACGTCTATCCGATCCCGCCGCGCCAGTGGTTCGGCACACTGAAGCTGCGCTACTGATGCGCGGGGCGGACATCACGCGTCGCGGTGTCATCGGTGCCGGGGTGGGCCTAGCGCTCGCCCCGGCACTCGCCTTTGCGGCGGAAGGAGGGGTTATGCGCAAACGTCCGGCCAAACCGCTGCTGATGGCCCATCGCGGCGCATCGGCGCTCCGGCCCGAGCATACCTTGGGCGCTTACGCCAAGGCGATCGCGGACGGGGCAGACTTTATCGAGCCCGACTTGGTCGCCACGAAGGATGGCGTGCTGGTGGCGCGGCATGAAAATGAGATTTCCGGCACCACCGATGTCGCCGCGCACCCTGAGTTCGCTGCCCGCCGGACGACCAAGACGGTGGATGGCGCACCCATCACCGGCTGGTTTACCGAGGATTTCACGCTGGCTGAGCTGAAGACTCTGCGCGCCAGGGAACGGCTGGGTAGGGTTAGGCCGGAAAGCCAGTCCTACGACGGCGTGTTTCAGATCGTCACGGTGGAGGAAGTCGCGGACTTCGTGGCGGCCGAGGCGGCGGCGCGAGGGCGCACGATCGGGCTGATCCCGGAATTGAAGCACTCCACCTATTTCGCCGGGATCGGCCTGCCGCTGGAGGCGCGGTTCCTGGGCATCCTGAAGGCAAGCGCCTATCTGCGCCGCGCACCGGTGATCGTGCAGTCGTTCGAAGTGGCCAATCTCAAGGCCTTGCGTCCACAGATCGCCGGGATGCCGAACCTGCAGCTGATGCAGCTGATCGGCGATCCCAAGGAGGCGGCGTTCGATGGCGTGGCGGCGGGCAACCCACAAACGTACGGGCAGATGATGACGCCCACCGGGCTTGCCGCGATGGCGCGCTATGCGGACTGGATCGCCCCGGCCACGCGCGTGGTCATCCCGCTCGATGCAGAGGGCAAGCTGGGCCGATCCACCGGTCTGGTCGCCGCGGCGCACAAGGCCGGCCTGCTGGTCGGCACCTGGACGTTCCGCCCGGAAAACCGCTTCCTGGCCGCCGACTATCGCAGCGCTGCAGGCGAAGACGCGCGCAACCCTGCGGGCAGCGTGGCCGAAATTCGCCGCTACCTGGCCGAAGGGCTGGACGGGTTCTTCACGGACGATCCGGCATTGGGCCGCCAGGCGATCGCAGCAGCGGCTCGCCCATCCTGATGCTCTGACCCTCGATCAGCCCAGGCACCGGGGGGCGATTGGCCGGGGAGAGGACGATGATGGTCGAGCCGTGTTCGAACCAGCCCATCTCCTCTCCCTTGCCGAAACGCGCCTTGCTGGGCCGCACGCCTTGGCCGCCTGAGCGCACGTTGCGATCGGCGTCGAGGAAGGGCAGGCGGATGCTGGCGACCAGCACTGCCGCCACCGGCACCAATGCCAGCCGATGCCCGCTGTCCAGCGTCACCGTGATCGGCGCGCGCTCGTTCTTGCAGAACAGCCGCTCCACGCGCTTCAGTGCGATCGGGTTCACGTTCCAGGTATCGCCCGAGATATAGCGCACTTGCTCGACCGTCAGGTCATGCGGCGCGTGAAAGCGGTGGTACATGCCCGCCGTCAGCCGCAGCGTGACGAACCAGCCGTCGCGCCATTCCTCCGCTTCCGCCACACTGCCGAGCAAGTCGGCGATGGCGTAGGGAAAGCCTTTCACTTGCAGGACTTGCCCCGCGCTCACCCGGCCGAATGCGCCGACGATGCCGTCGCTGGGGGAGACGACCGTGTCGGGATCGGTGTTCACCGGCCTCGCGCCGTCCCTCAGTTGTCGGATGAAGGCATCGTGCAAGCTGCCGAACCGGGTTTCTGCCGCATCCGTCAAATCCACGTCACAGAACAAGCGCCATAGCGCGATCGACGCGGTGCGCACCGCCGGATTTCGCCGCTTGCTGAACCATCCCATGAACCGGGTGGCGGCATGGCGGGGGATGCGGTTGGTCAGGAGGAAGTTCAGATCTTCCTGCGCGCCAAGGCGAGCGAGAGCGGAACGCAGGCTCATCGTGGGTCCTTCGTGGAGCTAGGGGAAGCAAGTTGAAGCAGGACAACTGGGTTTGGGGACTGGCGGGCGCGGCGGCGGGATTGCTGGCGGTGGACAAGGCGCGCAAACGCCTGCGCCTTTCGCGCGCCAAGCATCCCTCGCTCACGGGCCATGTCCGCATGGGCAAGCGGGTGGCGGGCATGGTGCCGGGCTATGCCCTGACGCCGGACGAGTTCTTCCGTGCCGACGATGCTCCGCTCGAAGTGATCGGCCGCCGCCGCGCCGGCTTCGAGCGGTTGGCAACGCTCTATGCCGAGCGTTTCGCCAAGACCCGCGCCTACACCGCCGAAATCCGCGACAGTATCCCGGACCTGGAATTCACCGCAGCCTATCGCGTGCCGTTCCCTTTCAGCCCGGTCGTTCGCGAGCGGCTGGGGGCGGGAAGCTTCTACCAGGCGGCCGAGGGCGTCAGCCTGACCGATCTGGACGGCAATCGCTTTACCGATCTCACCGGTTCCTACGGCGTCAACCTGCTGGGCGTGGATGCCTATCGCGCGATGGTCCAGCAGGGCATCGCGACGACGGCAGACCTGGGCCCGACGCTGGCCGGGTTGCATCCGGTTGTCGCCGACAACGTGCGGCGGCTGAAGGCGATCTCCGGCCTCGATGCCGTATCGTTCCACATGTCGGGCACCGAGGCGGTGATGCAGGCTGTGCGGCTGGCGCGCTATCACACCGGACGTTCGCATCTGGTTCGCTTTTCCGGCGCGTACCACGGCTGGTGGGGCGATGTGCAGCCGGGCGTCGGCAATCCGGTGCCGGCGGACCATACCTACACTCTGGCGGACATGAGCGAGGCCACGCTGGAAGTTCTCGCCACGCGTAAGAACATCGCCTGCGTGCTGGTGAACCCGCTGCAGGCCATGCATCCCAACGCCGGAGCGCCGGGAGATTCCACCCTGGTCAGCGGCCGTGTCGACAAGCAAGCCGACCGTGTGGCCTACGCTGCCTGGCTCCAGCGCCTTGCCGCGGTGTGCCGCAAGGCAGGGATCGTGCTGATCGTGGACGAGGTGTTTACCGGCTTTCGCCTGGCACCACGCGGTGCCTGCGAATATTTCGGCATCGCGCCGGACATGGTGACATATGGCAAGACGCTGGGCGGCGGCCTGCCGGTGGGCGTGGTCTGCGGCAAGGCGGCGCTGATGAAGCGCTTCCGCGAGGATCGCCCCGCCGACATCTGCTTTGCGCGCGGCACCTTCAATTCGCACCCCTACGTGATGGGGGCGATGGACGCCTTCCTGCGGCACATGGAGACGGCGGAGGGCCAAGCGCTCCACCATGGCGTCGATGCGGTGTGGAACGATCGCGCCGCTACGCTCAACGCGCGGCTGGCGGCGGAAGGTGTGCCGGTGCGGGTTGCGAACCTGGGCACGATCTGGACGATCTGGCACACGATGCCTTCGCGCTATCATTGGATGCTGCAATTCTATCTGAGAGCGGAGGGTCTGGCGCTGAGCTGGGTCGGCTCTGGGCGGATGATCTTCA